>JAAWNF010000047.1 GCA_022798795.1 Bacilli bacterium | reverse complement strand
ATCACTACATAACAAAAGAGAACTAATTTTTTAGTTCTCTTGAAAAGTTCATTTATCATCAGTTTTTGGTTTTACCAATACTATTTGACATTGAACCTTATTTTATCATGGAAAGATTTTTTATTTACACAGATTTATTTACAGACTCAATTTGATTCTTCATTTTTATTTAACAACTGATATCTTTCAATTATTTCCTTATGATAACTCCTAGCAGCTGATAATAATTCAGTATATGTTTTGATCTCAAATTTATTCGTTTTAACTGCAGAATCAATCATAGATTGAGCAGTTCTTTCTATTTCACAATTATTTGTAACCAAAAATGTTTTAACATTAATGTTTGGATTAACTTTATGAATAAATGATTCATAATCATAAACTTGTGTTACATAATCTGTTTTTACTTTTAGGTTTGGACGTTTAAGTTCAAATATGTATAGTGTGTTGTCAGACATCGAAGTTAAAAAATCTATCCTTCTATTACTTTCATCACCTAATTTTGAATCATTACAATTTTCTCTTAATAATTTCAAATATGTTACTTCTCTTTCAAAACTTATTAATTTTGGATCAAGTAACCATGGGAATTCTTCTATAAAAGGCTGTATAACATCTCTTTCTGATTTATCTTCAATAATCATTTTTTCAAAACTATCTATAGTTTGAATCCTACCTTCTGATACTTTTGCTAACTCTTTTGCTTCAATAAATTTCCAATCTTTAACTAATTTCAACGTATTAGTAACATTAAAATCTTCTACACTTACAATTTCAGCTGCCAAATCCTTAAATGTTGAAAATGAATACATATCTTTTACATAGCCTATATATTCTTTGGCTTTATCGTTATCTATGCTTGGGTCTTCTAGTATTGTGTTAACTAATTTACTTGCTGTAATTCTCTCACTT
This sequence comes from Bacilli bacterium, assembly GCA_022798795.1. Classification (GTDB taxonomy): domain Bacteria; phylum Bacillota_I; class Bacilli_A; order RF39; family UBA660; genus MGBC102946. The sequence goes on along the minus strand of JAAWNF010000047.1, from coordinate 8,054 downwards.
TTTGGTAATGATTCCAACCATTTATCAATGTCCATATCAACAACTTTTTTTAATTCTTCTTTTTTATCATTCTTACGCAAATTTCTCCAATCAATTTGGATTTTTTTTATTACTTCATCAATCATATTTTTTAATTCCTGAGAAACAGGATTTTCCCATACTAAGCTATCTCTTGCTGTTGAAATATTATCTATTTCAATATCAGCGTCAATAAAATCAACTTCTAAATAACCATACATATATTGATAAAAATTGTCATTTGCTCTTTCGTTGAATGTAGAATTATCTTGGCATAATTTTCCATTAGCATATAAAATTATACCTTGATTATCTTTCTTTAACGGAGTGGTAGATGTCCAAACTTTACCTATAATACGATTATCCTTAAAATAATTTATTATATTTTGGTCCATATTTAATTCTTCTAATTTTTCTGGTATAGACCATTCAAATTGATTTTGATTTACTTCTTTAATACTATTTAAATACATTTCATTATCTATAATAATTTTATCAACTTCTTCAAGTCCGTTTACATTCTTTATTAAAATCACTTTAAAATTATCATCAAAAATTTTATTTCTTTTAACTAATCCTATTACTAGACTACTTAAATCTATTTCATTTTTTCTAAATATTTCACACAATTTAATACTTGTTCCTTGATAAATATCTGTTGGCTCATTAATATTTGTATGCTCAGGAAAATATTCTTCATCAGCTCCGACTTCATGCATATCATCATAATCTAAAATAAATGTATTTAATATATTGTCTGACACTGTTGAAATTTCTATTTTTTTTGTAATGCCAAAACCTGCAAGTTTTCCGATTCCCTTTTTTCCTTGTAGTTTTCTATTATATATTTTACTTAAAGAGCTATTATCAACTCTCCTACGCTTCCTGCCTACTTTTAAATACTTATTATTAATTCCTAATATTTTATCATCATCTTCATCAGCAATTCCTATACCATTATCTTTTATAGTAATATCTGTTTTCATTCGTCCATCGTCAACAACATCTACAATAATAGTCACTTCTGTTGCATCCGCATCATATGAATTTGATATGTATTCTGACAATACTGCTGGTAATTGAGTATATAATTGATCTCCTAATAGTTCAATTATACCAATATCAAATTTTAATTTTAACTTTGTATCTGTACAAACTCGTGATGTTTGCATTTCTTCCGCTATCATTTCTTCCCTATCTAAGATTCCTGCATCGCTCATTATATACCACTCCTTTGAATTATAAGAAAATTAATTATATTATATCACTTATTTTCCAACTTTTTATATTTACTTCCGTTTTTTAACTTCTACTGTTAATAAATACTTTAGATATTGTTTATACAAAGAATATCATTAAACTTAATTTACAAATCAATTATACCACTAAAATACAGCATAAAATATTAATTACAATAAGTTTCTATATATAAATACTTTAAGGCTAGTCATCAAATTAGAAATAAATTTCTATAATATTTGTTTTAATTCAAATTTGGCCGTCCAAATACCCAATTAAATCTAAAAATGGTAACTAAACCCTTCTCCACCTGCATTTACATGAATATATAATACATTCACATAATTATTATTCGTCCACACTATTTCTGACCTAATATCTATTTCGAAATACTTATTATGTTTCCTCTGCATTCCAGCTCGATTATTAAAACTTTATTATTTTCCCTTCAACATATTATCTTTTCTATTATATATCAAAATCTCCCTTTTTTAGTTACCTGCATTTTTCAATGTTCTCACCACCCATTACTCTCAACAAAAATGAAATCTCATACAAAATAAACCATTTTAATTATAATAAATATTTTCCAGTTCGAGTTTCATATTCTTTTAAAACTTCTATTCTCTTTAAATTCTTTAATCACTTTTGGTCTTTCGTTGTTAAATCACAAGTATAATCTTTATACTGAACCTGAGTATCAATATCCATCTTTCTAACTCGAAATGGGATTTTTGTATCAACAATGAAATGATTTAAAATATAAAATCCTCCAGCATCTATATCACCTAGACGATAAAAAGAAATAGAATTATCAAAATCATATAACATAAACAACAACTTCTTTCCTATGCTGTTATAAAATCCTCCTAAATAAATAACACTCCCACTTGTACATAGATAACCATAAAAAGTTGTTAAATTTTCAACTATAACAATCTCCTTACAATCCAAACTTAAAACTCCCAAAATCTATAAATGATGACTAGATAAAATCATTTCCAAATATCATGTTTAAATTTTAAAATGAACTAAAATAGTCCAAAATAAAACCCTTGTAAAACAAGGGATATTTTCTACATGGGGCAATAAACAAATGAGTTTTGCACCCAAGTAGTAAAAGTATTTAAGTAAATACTTGATGAATTAATTATAACATCAATTCTCATCCATTTCAATCATTTCATAAAAAACATTTTCGGAAATAATTTCTATATCATAGCCATTTAATTTTAACTGTTCTGCTTTCTTTTGTTTATTACTTTTTCCATCTTTTACTAGTGGATTATAGTCATTATTTCCTAATATTAAGAAATTAGTTTCTTTAGTTATACTATTAGAACAAAACCCACCTAAATCAACAACATTTTGCATTGCTTCTTTCCTTGACATTTTCTCTAAAGTACCCGTAAAAACACAAAATTTATTATATAGCGGATGGCTTATATCAAATTCGGTATTATCTGTCTTTATTTCCTTTATGTCCAATTTAGTTTTTACTCTTTTACAACTATTCATGAAATTTTCTATACTTTCATATTCTTTAACTACTTCTCCTAACATGCTATTATATACTTCTAAAGTTATTTCACAATCTTTCAGCGATCTATGATTTCCATTGATTGCTATATTATAATTATTGGCTAAGTCAATTAGTCTATGATGCTGCAAATTCTTTAACAAATATCTACCTATTCTCATTGTATCAACAAAATCATTATTCAGTTCTATACTATCAAATCTCATCAATTCATCATATAAGAAATTTATATCGAAATTAACATTATGACCTAAAATAATATTATGTCCAACAAACCTATAAAATTCACCAATTACATCTTTTATTGTAGGAGCGTTTTCTAACATATCGTTAGTAATTCCTGTCAATTCTGTTATATAATCATCTACCTCATTAACTGGTTTTACTAAAGTGTTAAATTTATCTACTACATGTCCATTTTCAATTTTTAATGCACCAATTTCAATTATTTCATCAAATTGAGAATCTAATCCTGTAGTTTCAATATCTATAACTACAAAGTTTTTTGGAAAAATCAATAAATTTTTACCTTTATTCCGAATTATTTTTTTTCTATTACCTATTCCCATCTCTATAGTAAAATTCATATACTCACCTCAATACTTTATTAATTTGTAGCAACTATCAAATTGTCATCACGCATTTCTTCTTTAATAGCCTCATTAATATCAAAGCCTGAATCATCATCTGGTTTATTATCATCTTCAATACCCATCATCATATTATAATGCGAAATATGACCAAGATTTTCAAATATTTTTCTAAATACTTTTTGATATTTTTCAATAGTATCATCTTCAAAAATCATTGAAAAATCATCACTTATATAATGTGAATTATCATTTATAAAGGAAATAAGGGATTTACACAATATTTTTTCTTCTCCTTCAAAGTTATCTACACATTTTTCATAATCTTGTTTACCAATAATATTGAAATAATATTCTAAAATTCTTCTCATTGTATTATATACAGTTGCTCGATTCTTTTTTGAATCCTCATGTAATTCATTCCATAAAAGTTGATATGTGGTTTCAATTGGATTTTCAGCATAATCTTGAATTGACGAAACATTATCTATTTTTTTGACAACATAATATTGTTCTTGAGTTTCTTTTTTATGTTTTCCACTACCTTTATAAACAATTTCCTTATAAAAATAGACATTATGAGTTAGTACAAAAACTTGCTTAATTCCATCATTATTATTTAGACAGTTATTAATGATATTTTTTACCAATGTGCTAACAATAAAAACTGTATTACTATCTAGACTTGATATAGGATCATCTATTACAATTATTCTATCTTTAACTATGCCATGATGCTCAGTACTTCCTTTTATTAATTGATAAAAATATAGAAAAGAGATAAAACGATATTCGCCTTCACTTAATGTTTTTCCAACATTACTGCCATCGTTTCTAACAATTTTATATTTTCCTTTATTTTCACTCTCTTTAAGTTTAAAACTGTTAAATCCAAAAGAAGTCAGTATTTTATTTATTTCAATAATGGTTTGAGTAATTCCTGTAATTTCTGACTCTTTTTGTCTTATTAAACTACTACGATTAGAAATCTCTAATTGTATATTAGATATCTTTTCATTAATTATTAAAATTGTTTTTTCTATATCACTAATGCTTTTATTGTAAATTTTAATATGTGATTCTAATTCACTTGCGAAAAAATTCCACAAATTTTTTTTCAATTCATTTTTTTCTTTTTCCGAGTTCTCAACCATTTTATTAAATTCAGTAATGACTTCATTTTCAAGATCAATAATAGTTTTTATTTCTTCTAGAATAGTTTCAGTTGATGTTAATGTTATCAGTTCACTCGGCTTTTCAATTTTATTTAAAAGATAAGTTTTGTTTGATTCAAATATAAGATTAAATTCTTTTAATATACTTTCTAAATTGGTTTTGGCGCTATCGTTCATTTGGTTAATATTGTTTTCTATAGTTTGATATATTATTTGGAATTCTTCACCATATTTTTTATAAATATTATTAATTAGGTTACAGTTATCTTCATACTCTTTATCAAAATACTTCGCTAATTCTTGGATATTCGTATGGCTTAAATCTTGTTGACAAAAAGGACATTGGCTATTATTAATTTCTAAATATTTTAAACCATTTTTTACCCAATCACTATTATTTAATTTTTCAATTAATTCAGATACTGACAAACTATCATTACCTTTTATTGACTCACTTAAAATACTGCTGGATTCTAAATCTTTAAACTGCTTAAAATCAATTGTTTGCAATAATGCTTTTGCCTTTAGTTCTTTTTTGTACAGATCATTATACTTCAATTCTAAATCTTGTATTGTAAATAAGTTTTCTTTATTAATTTCAACGCTTAAACAATTTTCTGCAAACAAACTTTTATTTCCTATTTTTCCAGTTAATGCTTCTTTAAACTTTTCACTATATTTAAGTTTTATTTCCCAACATTTCTCTTGAAAATTTTTTTCTTCAGTGGTTTTTTCATTATTTTTTTCATCAATTTTTGCTTTCAAAGAATTTGATTCTTTTACTTTTTTATCTAACTCGATTTTTGTTTGCTCAATTATTTTTTGAGCGTCACTAGCATCTTTTCCTAAAGTAAAAATTCCTTTTATATTAGATGTCTCATAAAAATTATTATCTACAAAATCCTGATTATAAATTAATACTTCTATCTCATCATCTTGGAATTTTCTTAAGCAATTTTTAAATATTGAAGGATCCTCAATAATTTTTCCTATTGTTGATTTTCCACTACCATTAAAACCATAAAAATAATTAATCTTTTTAGGATTTATTATTTCATTCTTAAACGTTGCGGCATCTCCTATTATTATTTCTTCTATCATTCTTACTACACCTCACTAATAAAAAAGCCAGTACAAAACTTATTCAAAGTCTGTACTAGCCCTTTAAATCTAAATTCATTATATCAAATAATTCTACAAATTGCTACATTTCTCTCAATTCTTTAAAGATTGGAATATTACCATTATAGCTTTTTGGCGATATTGGACTAGGATGATAAATGGGTAGTATTTTATAACCATTGACTTCGTATATGTTACCAACTACATCTGCAAACTTATTAAATTTAAAATTAAGTAAATTTCTAGTTGGGAATTCTCCTAAAGTAATAATTAATTTAGGATTTAATATTTTTAATTGTTCTAACATTATATTCTTACAATTGCTAGAACAAGTTTTTAAATTTTTTCTTTCAAGTGGATAACACTTAACTGATTCTAAAAATGTAGTTTCAAAAATATTCCTATCAATAATATCAAATAGTTTTTGTAATACAACTCCACTAGGTAATACTTTTCCATTTATATCGCACCATAGTCTATGACTTTTTCTCCATCCATTATTGGCAGGAGCTTCTCCAACTAAAACTATATCGTTGTCTTTTCCAAGAAATACTGTTGCATCATTAGGAAACTTATCAACCAATTTATTACAAGATTTACAAGAATATACTTTTTCATCAACTTGTTTTAATAATGCTTTTATTAATCTTGTTTTTAATATGTTATATCTATTTTTTGTATCATCTATTAATATTTTTTGTCTACCCATAATTTGATAGTCTTTATAATCTATTTCATGATTAAACTGACTTGATGTTAAATCTATAATCTTATCATCAATTAAATTGAAATAATGACTAATTTCATCCACATAAATTTTACAAATATCTCCACCAAAATAATCATTAATGATTAGAGATGTTATTGCACACATACCAAAGCATTTATTACTCTCATTCCAATCATCTTGAACTTTAAGATAACATAAATCTTTTGAGTAACATTCTAACAATACTTTTTGCATATTTTCTATATTCACAATAACACCTCATTTCATTAAGTTTCAACTACAAATATTATACCAAATAAACTTTAGTGTGTCTTGACCTTCACATTATTTTTTCTAATTTCTAATTCCCATTTATATTCTTCTAATTCTTTTAAATAATCCCTTTTAAAATAATTTTCCTTTAACCATCTTACTCCTTCTTCTTTAACACATATAACACCCTCATCTTCAAAAGTTATTGAATATGGAAATACTTTTTTCATCCTATGAAGCGCTACATGAATAGCACTTATATTTTTACCAAACAAGTAAGGCAAAAATCTTAATGAAAAAGATTGATATTTTTTTCTTTTATGATCTATTCCTAATTCATTTTCTAAATCAAAAATTTTCTTTTTATAAAATCTTATCTCAGAAGTTAAATAATGTTCTTCTTTGTTAAAATAAACTTCTTTTAACCAATCAACACATTCTTGTTTTACATACATCTTTGTTTTCTTATCTTTATCTCTTTTTACCCAAAAATAATAATCATGCTCATGTCTTCGTTTTATATTTCTCATGACTCTACCAAATTGTTTTGTAGTTAATGAAAACATCTCTTGAACAACTTTTCTTTCTAGCCATTCTTCGCTCATATAACTTCTCCTTTTAAAATAATAGGGAACGGATAACGTAATATAGAAATTCAATATATCAAGCATGGTGTTGACACACCCACCTACTTGTTAGGGAATATCCCTAAAACCCACTAATTAGTCTCCGACAGTTTAATTTTTTTCAGTATATTTTTTACTAATTTTATTAGATTTTTCAATCATTTCTTTTACTTCTTTTTCATAGTTTTTATTATTAATTAATACATCTAATAACAAAGAATAAGGAACATCCTTTGCATTTTCTTTAAAATACTCTAATAATTGTGGCACGACTATTTCAAAGAAATAATTAATAAAACTCATCTCCTTTCTAAATTTAGGCAATAAAAAGAACACATTTCTGTGTTCAAACAAATAAATTTTTAATGTTTTAGAATGTATAAGTTTCTAAAACTTCTCCTTCTTCATCATAAATTGTTGCATCTACATTAACCATATACAATACTTGAAATTCTGGATTATCAAGTGCATAACCTGCCTCAATTGCCCAATCAAATTCATCAATAACAGCTTGTTTAACTTTCATATTTTGACTATCATCTATTAATTCACAATTAATTCTTATCCATTTTTCATCATCATATGCTACTATACAAACATTATTGTTGTTCTCAATTTGTTTAGATACATTTTTGTGTTTATTAGTAATAACATATATCTTATTATCCACCATAATTGGATCTCCAAATGGTCTACAACTTGGCTTTCCATCATTAATTGTAGATACATAATTAACTTGTGTATTCTCTTTTAAAAATTTAT
>JAAWNF010000046.1 GCA_022798795.1 Bacilli bacterium | reverse complement strand
TATTTGGTAGATTTATTAATGCAGATAGATTGCTTGGACCTGGAAATGATTTGGCTTATAACTTATATCTATATTGTGGCAATAATCCAGTAAGTAGAGTAGATGAAGATGGAAATTGGTTTTTTGGAGTAGTTGCTAAAGGTATTAAAGCTGTAGCTAAACCAGCATTAAAAGCAGCAGATAAAATGGTGAAAGGAGCTAGAAATTGTATTGGCGCTGTATTTGGAGCAGGTGCTTCTGTATCAAATACGCAGCCAATTGATGGCCCAACTGCTAGCGCTTTTGGAGTCTCTGTATCGGTTGGCGGAGCTGTTAATACACCATCGCTTTCAGTAGGAAGCTCAAATAAACCAATTTCGGGTTATTATTCGCAAACAAATAACGATGCAAATATAGGAATAAATTTAAATTTTGGATATTTTAAGGAAACAATTAATGTTGGTTATGATGATATTTCTATTAGTTATGGAATATATTCAAACAGAGAAAAGACAAAATTTAATGAATTTAAACTGGGAGCTTCGATAAAGCAATTTACCTTTTTTGCTCAGGGAAATTATAATCTAGCAAATAGTGATGGTAGTAGTACAGATACTTATGCAAGAGTTGATGTGAATGCATGGATACCTATTACTGTATTTGCAGGTGGTCCTATTGTAAGAAGTGTAGCAGCGGCACTTCAGGGGAGAGGGGCATTAGTCCCAGCATATTAATGCAATTTATGAAAGGGAATGAAAAATGACGGCATATTTGAATACAGTAACAATTAAAAGATTAGTTGATATTATAGTAATAATTTTAATTATTCTAGTTATAAGAAAAAGGAGAATCAAACTATCAAGAACAGGAAGAAGAAACCTGTTAATAGGAATTGTTATATTGGTAATATTTTTAGAAATTGGAATATCATTATTAGAAATTAAATTTTTAACATTTAAAAATTTAAGACAAGCATTTGTCTACAATTTTCCTGAATATAAATTAAAAGAAAGTATAGTAAAAGAAGAAGCAGGTTTCGTTATTTTTGAAGATGGAAATTCTTTGTCAGTTATGAAATATGAAAATAAGAATAATCATTGGAAATATAAAAATACATTTTATAAAAAAACTGGGTGGGATATAGCAAAATCTTATAGAGGCTATAGTATAGGAATAAGCAGTAATTATAATAGCTCAATTTATTTGATTTTTATTTCGTATCGATGTTTTAATGAGATAACGATATCAGATAATTATACTTCAGATTTCGTTTCCTCTAAATGGGGGGGAATATGTTATCAATATACTATTATAAAAAATCCACCAAATGAGTATTATATTATGCTTGGAGATGACAAATATAATTTAAACTTATAATGTTTTAAACTACTAAAGAACTACAAACTCTTTAGTAGTTTTTTGTACTATCAAAACTATGTTGGTACATAATAATCTTTTTGCTATCAAACTCTATCAGAAACACATAAAAGAAAGCAAAGCTAAAACATAAATTTATAAAATAATTATAAAGATATGATATACTAAAATAAATAAAAGTCATTATAATGGAAATAGACTGTCGTTTAATAAAAATGACTGATATGGTATCAGTACAGATACTTATGTAAGAGCTGATGTGAATGCATTAATACCTATTGTCGTATTTACAGGTGGACCTATTGTAAGAACTATAGCAGGTGCGCTTCAGGGTGGAGGAATATTTGCCCCCGCATATTAATGCAATTTATGAAAGGAAATGAAAAATGACAGCATATTTGAATACAGTAACGATTAAAAGATTAGCTGATATTATAGTAATAATTTTAATTATTCTAGTTATAAGAAAAAAGAAAATCAAACTATCAAGAAAAGGAAGAAGAAACTTGCTAATAGGGATGATTGTATTGGTAATATTCTTAGAAACAGGAATATCCTTACTAGAAATGAAATTTTTAGCTTTTAAAAATTTAAGACAGGCATTTGTCTATAATTTTCCTGAATATAAATTAAAAGAAAGTATAATAGTAGATGATACTGGTTTTATCTTGTATAAACAGAGTGATGGCGATATATCTATAATGAATTATGAAAATAAAAATGGTTATTGGAAGTACAAAAATATTTTTTATCAAAAAAATAATGAGCATCATGGTGGTGTTTACAAAGACTATATTATTTCACTAAATAATAATTATGATAGCTCAATTTATTTGATTTTAATTACATATGCATGTTCCAAAAGTATTCCTATATCAGATAGTCATAATTCAGAGTTTTATTCTTTTAAATCGGGAATAATATGCTATCAATATACAACATTAAAAAATCCAAAAAATGATTATTTTATAATGTTTGGTGAAAATAAATATAGTGTGAGACTATAAAAATTTATAAACTACTAAAGAACTATAAACTCTTTAGTAGTTTTTTGTACTATCAAATCTATGTTGATAAGCAAAACATTATTATCAAGCTCTATCAGAAACACATAAAAGAAAGCAAAGCTAAAACATAAATTTATAAAAAATTATAATGATGTGGTATACTATAAAAGAAATGAGTATAATTATAATATTTATTTAAAATCAATGTTATAATAGAAATATAGTAAAGGAGGTTTGTATGGAACATATAGAAGAAGCAATTATTGAAATTCCACAAAAAACGAAAACAAAATTTGAAATTGATAAAGAAAGAGGTAAGATAAAACTAGATAGAGTCTTATTTTCAGCGATGAATTATCCAGCCGAATATGGATATATTGATGAAACATTAGAACTAGATGGAGACCCATTAGATATCTTAGTAATTAGTTCAGAATCAACATTTCCAGGATGTATTGTTCCAGCTAGAATTATTGGAAATTTAAAAATTATTGATAATGGACAAGAAGATAATAAAATTATTTCTGTTTGTGCAGTAGACCCAAGATATAAAGAAGTAGAAGAATTAGGTGATTTGTCAGAATTTACATTGGCAGAAATCAGAAACTTTTTTGAAAACTATAAATCATTACAAGGAATTAAAGTTGTTTGTAAAGAATATGAAGGAATAGAAGAAGCTTTAAAAGTAATAGAAACTTGCAGAAAAAGATATCAAGAAAATTGTATGAAATAACTATAAATAAGTCTTATTATGCTTCTAGAGAAAACATTATAAGACTTATTTTTTCTTTTTATTTATGGTATATAATATATCTATCTTTTATAGTAAAATTTTAGTTAGGAGGTACATTATTGAAGTATCAAAAATTAGACAAGCATTAATAGAACAAAAGAATATTGGTTTATCAGGAAACCTTTATCATAAAACACAACTAGATTTCGCATATAATACGAATCATATTGAAGGCTCTACTATTACACCTGATGAAACAGCTAGTATTTATGATACTGGAACGATTCTTACAACAGGTGATAAAGTAATTGTATTAAAAGATGCAATTGAAACAAAAAATCACTTCACCTTGTTTCAATATATGCTTGATACAATAGAAGAACCTTTAACTGAAAATATCATAAAAAAGTTTCATTTTATTTTAAAAGATGGAAAACTGACTCTTGAAGAAAAAAATGGTTTCATGTTGGAGAATATAAAACAAAGAAAAACTTTGTTGGCTCGATTACAACAACAAACCCAGATGAAGTAGCTAAAGAAATGAAAATATTATTAGAAAATTATAATAATATAGAGAGTAAATCTTTTGAAGATATTCTTGATTTTCATGTAAACTTTGAGCATATTCAACCTTTCCAAGATGGAAATGGTCGTGTTGGCAGGATGATCATGTTTAGAGAATGTTTGGTGAATGATATTATGCCATTTTATATTGAAGATAGGGACAAAGATTTTTATATAAGAGGAATGAGGGAATATCAACTAAATAATGAAAGAGGTTACTTAATTGATACTTGTCTAAATAGTCAAGACAATTACGAGAAACTAGCAGAATATTTTTTAAACGAAGAAGAAAAGAAGTAGATATAATTCCACTTCTTAGTCATATAACTCTTGCTTTAAAAGTTCTAAATTTTTATTCATAATGGAGATATAATCCTCTCCATTATTTTTTTCGTCTTCTGTGATATTAGATAACATATGAAATCTTAAAACTTCTACATTTCCATCTTTTATTAATGCTTCCACTGTTTTAGAATTTTCTTCATGTTCTTTTGCAAAGATATATTTTACTTGACCATTTTGAATCATTGATTTTACATCTGCTAATGTTTTTTCTGTTAAATTTTCATTTTCTTCTAGCGAGTAGACAGTAAAACCATATTTTTCTAAGAATTTAAAAACATCATTGGCAACTACTATTGTTTTTTTAGAACTGTTTTCATACATTGTACTAATTTCTGCATCTAAAGCAGAAATTTCTACTTTTAAAGCTTGATAATTTTCTTCAATTTCATTTTTTAAATAATGATTACTAATATATTCATTAAAGCCATTTTTTATATTTCCAGCTAGCATTAGGAAGTTAGAAGGGTCTAACCATAATTCTTCTTCTTCATAATTTTTTTCCATACTAGAAGTTGTATCTATAATTTTTAGTTTTTTGTTGTGATGAAATAGTTTCTCAACATATTCTTTTTCTTCTGAAAGACCATTGAAAATAAATAGCCTTGCCTTACTGTAGTCTTTAATTTGCTTATCTGTTAATTTATAATCCATTGGATTCACACCAGTCGGATAAATACTATAAATGGTACTATGTTCTCCATAAAGGCGTTCTGTGATATAACGAACAGGATAAACTGTTGTATAAATGGAAATATCTTCTAAGTCATCTCGCTTAAAACAACCAGTAGAAATAATCGTTGCAAACATCATAAATAATAATAAAAATTTTTTCATTTTTTTCTTCCTTTCAGGAACTGGGTCATATCCACTAGTTCCAAATGGGTTACATCTCAAAATTCTTTTGACTGCTAAAAAAGAACCTTTGAAAGAACCATATTCCTGAATTGCATCGATTGCATAATTTGAACAAGTTGGAATATGCCTACACAATCCATGAAAATTTCCAGGAATTTTTTGATAACCCCTTATCAACCATATTAATATCTTTTTCATCCTATTTATTATACTAAAATTTACATCAAATGTAAAATATTTCTTTTTGGATGCATAAAAGTTTGATATAATATTGACAGGTGATAAAATGAAGATACTAGACACATTAGGAATAGAAACCAACCATGAATCATTGTATGAAAAAGCATTTACGCATACATCATACGCCAATGAGCATGGACTAGAAAGCTATGAAAGATTAGAGTACTTAGGAGATGCTGTATTAGAATTATTTATGAGTGACTATTTGTATCGCAACACAGAATATGATGAAGGCATGATGACGAAACTTCGGGCACATTATGTTTGTGAAGAAGCACTTTATGAATACTCTTTAAAATTAAAATTGAATGAGGAAGTACTATTAGGAAGAGGAGAAGAAGAAAATGGTGGAAAATATAGGAAAGCGATTGTAGCAGATATTTTTGAAGCCTTTATAGGTGCACTTTATTTAGATAAAGGAATCAAGACAGTAACTGATTTTTTAAATGTTCATGTAATTCCTATGATTGAAACACATAAATTAGATTTTATCAATGACTACAAATCAGTACTTCAAGAATTGGTTCAAACAGATAAAAGAAGTTTGGAGTATGTTATCATTAATGAAGAAGGACCTGCTCATAATAAATTATTTACAGTAGAAGTGAAAATTGATTCTATCAAGTATGGAGTAGGGAGTGCTCATAGCAAAAAAGAAGCAGAGCAAGAAGCTGCAAAGGATGCCCTAAAAAAAGCACAAAATGGAGGAACTCATGTTAACAATTAAAAGAGAACAGAAAATAATAGATGCAGATATCTCTTATCAAGTTATCATAAATGGTGTTAATATGTGCACCTTAGATAATGGTGGAATAAAAAATTTAGATTTAAAAAATGGCGAGTATAAAATTAAAATTCTTAGTTCTAGATTTCAAAGCCAAGAAATACCATTTAGTATTACAGATGGAAGCCATGTAGAATTTGTTTGTAAACCAGATTATAAAAAAACAAAACTTTCTATTTTTATCCATCGGATTTTTAAAAAGAACATTGGAATTTATTTAGAACTCAGACAAGATATCTATCTTTAAGTTGAAAAAGAAATAAATTTAAGATAAAATATTACTGAAAAAGGGAGGAAACAAAATGGGAAGAGCATATGAAGTAAGAAAAGCAAGTATTCAAAAAACTGGAGCAGCAAAAGCAAAATTATATTCTATGTATGCAAGAGAAATCTATCAAGCAGCTAAAACTGGAGGAACTGAACCAACGAGTAATGCAGTCTTAAAACGATTATTGGAAAGAGCCAAAAAAGAACAAGTCCCTTCAGACATTATCAAAAGAGCAATTGATAAAGTAAGTAGTGGAGCAGATGAATCTTATGATGAAGTAAGATATGAACTATTTGGACCAAATGGCTCAACACTCATTGTAGAATGTTTAACAGATAATGTGAACCGTTCTATTAGTAGTATTAGAGCTGCTTTGAATAAATGCAATAGTAAAGTAGGAAGCATGGGAAGTGCATCTTATATGTACGACCATCTATGTGTGATTAGTTTTAAAGGATTAGATGAAGAAGCTGCTTTGGAAGCTTTACTAAATGAAGGAATAGAAATAGAAGATATTGAAACAGAGGAAGATAGTACTATTGTATATGGAACACCAACTGATTTATATGCAATGAAAGAAGCAATCTTGAAAGTACTTCCAGAAGTGCAATTTGATTTAGATGAAATCACATTTATTCCAAAAGACAAAATTACATTAGAAGGTGATGACCTTATGTATTTCAATCGTTTGCTTACAATGTTAGATGAAATCGAAGATGTCCAACATGTATATCATAATGTCGAATTATAAGAAAAAAGAATGATTTTTGAATCATTCTTTTACTTTCTGTGGTAGAATAAAGTTGTTACACCAATATCCAAAGCTTTGGAAATTTTTAAAATAGTAGTAAGTGAAATATTTTTATATTCATTATTGGACTCAATTTGTTTAACATAAGAAATACTTAAATCAGCTAGTTCAGCAAGTTGCTCTTGAGTTAACCTGCTTTGCTTTCGATAATATTTAACATTATCACTAAAAATAGTATATTGAGAATTTAAGTCTTTATTATTAATCATATTAACGCCTCCATAAAGTTTTGAATATTAGTAAACAATTTCACTACATACTAATATTTTCTCATAAAAGAAATAGAAAAACAGTACACTATGAGTACACTTTGTGATATAATAAGAAATGTGGTGGGAGGAAGAACATGTCAAATCATTTAAAAGAATTAAGGTGCCTTAAAAAATACACAGCCAAACAAATGAGTGAAAAGCTTGGAATTAGTAAGCCATTTTATTGTCAACTTGAGAATAGAACAAGAAGACTATCTTACGCAATGGCAATTAAAATAGCCGCTATTTTTAAAATGAAGCCAGACGCAATTTTTTATGAAGACTATGTAGAAATAGAAAATGGGAAAAGTGAATAGATTTTCCTGTTTTCTTTTTTATAGGGCCGAGAAAAGTGGTTGACACCAAAATTGATGTTCTATATAATAGGAACAGAAGAAGAAACTATAAAAAATAGTTTTATATGGATGTGATTTTAATGAAGGGACTTTTACCAGCTGATACTTATATTGTCATTAATAAAACCATATTGAATGACTATGATAGAAAATTATTAATTACCTTGTACCAACCAATTATCGGCTATCAAGCAATTAGTTTTTATTTTACTTTATGGTCTTATTTAGATAAAAGTGAACTTTTATCCTGTGAATGGACTCATCATCATCTCATGACGAATATGGGAATTAGTTTATCAGAAATTGAAGAAGCAAGGAGTAAACTAGAAGCAATTGGACTATTAAAAACGTTTTTAAAGGAAGAACATGTAAATACATATCTTTATGAATTATATTCTCCACTTTCTGCAAAAGAGTTTTTAGGGAACCCAATTTTATCGACTTCTCTTTATACTACGATTGGAAAACTAGAGTTTGAAAAAACAGTAGATTATTTTAAAATTCCCAAATTAAACCTTTCTTCTTATTCAGAAATCACAACCAATTTTAATTCTGTATTTAAAGCAGGAAGTAATGTTAATGTCAATGTAGAAAACATAAAAGATAAAAATAGGCTAGGTATGAACATTGTTCCAAAATATGAATTGCATGCAGTATTGGAAATGATACCTAATGAATTATTAAACAAAAGAAGCATTACCAAAGATACGAAAGACTTAATTATGAAATTATCTTTTATCTATGACTTTACAGAAGAAATGTTAGTAGAAATTATCAGAAATTCAATTAGTGAAAAACATACAATTGATAAAGATTCATTAAGAAGAAACAGCCGAAAATTTTATCAATTTGACCATTATGGAAAATTGCCAGGATTGGTTTATAGAACCCAACCTGAATATTTAAGAAAACCAGTAGGGGATAATTCTTTAAGAGCACAGGCTATTTACTTTTTTGAAACAACTTCTCCTTATGACTTTTTATCGAGTAAATATGTAGATGCTGTTCCTAGTAAGAGCGATTTGGCAATTCTAGAATACTTGTTACTTGATTTTAATTTTAATCCTGGTGTTGTAAATGTATTAATTGATTATGTCTTAAAAATTAATAACAATAAATTAATAAAAGCATTTGTAGAGCCAATCGCAAGTCAGTGGAAGAAAAGCAAAATAGAAACAGTCGAAGATGCGATGAAAATAGCTGAAATAGAACACAAAAAGAAAAAAGATAGGAATGAGAAACAAGGAAATAAAAAGATTGTTTCAAAACCATCTTGGTTTAAAGAAAATCTATCTAGTAGTGAAGCAAGCGAAGAAGAACAGGCTGAAATTGAAGAATTATTGAAAGAGTATAAGGAGGAAAGAAAATGAAACCAGTAATGGAAGAACTGAATTATTCTAGAAAAAAAAAATTAGAAGAAGAATTAAATCGTTCTTATGAGGAAGCACTAAAAAATCAAATATTTTATGACCTTGTTAGTAAATTATCTCTTTCTAAAAAAGAACTTATGAAATACACCTCTAGATTAGAAGAATGTGCAATAGAATATGAAAACTGCAAAAATTGTAAAAGTCTTTTAGAATGCCACAATAAAATGAACGGATATGCTTATTTACCCTGTGTGAAGAATAGTCACTTATCATTTGAATATCAAGTTTGCAAATATAGGAAAAAGTTAGATGAACAGACTGTATATAAAAAAAATATGACGACTTTTGAAATTCCAGCAGAATTATTAAATGCCTCTATGAAAGACATTGATACAAAAGATAAAAATAGATATCCAGCAATAAAATGGCTCCAAAATTTCATCAAGAATTATGGTACTAGTAAAAAAGGACTTTATTTATATGGAAATTATGGCTCAGGGAAAAGTTTTTTTATAGCAGCTATGTTCTCCGAACTAGCACATCAAAATATAAAAAGTGCACTTGTTTTCTGGCCAGAATTTTTAAGAGATTTGAAAGCATCTTTTTCAACTGATTTTAAAGAAAAATATGAGGGACGGTTATACGGCATTT
>JAAWNF010000045.1 GCA_022798795.1 Bacilli bacterium | reverse complement strand
ATTGGTTCTGTTTTACTATGACTTGGTATTTCTCCATCTGGATTTGGAGTAATTACAATATCATCTTCTGGTCCATTCGCGCAATATTCCTTATCGCATATATTGTCTATATATATATTTCCTTCTTCATCTACATAGATGAACCCATTTCCATCTATCTTTCCTTGGATTTCTATTTCTTCATCTCTCATTTTTTCTTCTACTGTAAGTAAAGTTAAATCTCTTTTTTCATAAAAATATTCTCTGGGAGCTAAAAAAGAATCCTCAGAATAATCTATCTCTACAGATTTTATTAATCCATCAATACTTCTTCCAAATGATGCTTTTTTTCCTTTCCCGATTGTATTTATTATTATTGGAGTCGCTATTAATGCGATAACTCCTATTATAATGATTACCGCTAGTAGTTCTATTAAGGTAAAGGCCTTATTTTCTAAGCCCCTCCCCCCTGGTTGCATTTTGCTATCGTTCTCATTTCCCATTACCTCTCTATTCTTTTTTATTCTATCAAACTATTTTTCACTATCTCTATTTTGTAACCAATTTGTAACAAATATTCATTAAAAAAAAGAATCTAATCGATTCTTTAATTCTTTATATATTCCTTGGTAGTTACACTTTTATGCCCTTCTGAATCTACCACTATAATTTCGGCATAATAATTTCCTTTTAACTCTGTTGCATAAAATAATTCTGAAGTTGTACTTTCTTCCACCAAATTATGATTATAATATAACTTAATTTGATAACTAGAATATATTCCACTTCCACCAGACGGTGTCACAGTTACATTAATACCATTTACATAATTACCGCCTAATAATTTTCTAGTATATGACATAGCTGTTACAACATTCAAAGAAACATATTTTACATTAACAACACATGTTGCTTTTTTGGTTCCATCCTCTGTAGACACCGTAATCGTTGTTTTTCCTTCTTTTAAACCTCGAATATTTCCATTTTCATTCACTGTTGCTACTTCTGGATTGGAACTAGACCAAGACAATCTTTGATTCGACGCATTTGATGGAGTAACAATTGCTTTTAAATTTTCAAAATTGCCAACATAGATTGTAGTCTCTTTCTTATTCAAACTGATTGCATTTACTGCTACTTCTGGAACTGTAATTTTACTTGTTGCAATATGACCACCATCCACTGTCCGAACAGTAATCGTCGCTACTCCAGACTTTTTCGCAGTTACAGTAGCAGAATATCGAACTCCATCTGCACTTGTAGTAATAATATTGGGACTACCCTCTACTGTTGCAACACTCGCATCTGATGTTTCCCAAATAACTTTTGTATTATTTGCTTCCCTTGGCATTACTGTTGCAAACAAAGTAAGTTTTCTTCCTGTTTCTAAAACTGCTCCTACCTTGTCTACTTTTACTCCTGTAACACTTCCTATTTCTGCCACTCTATTAAGAGTAAAATGTTTTACTCCAGAGTCATTCTTAATTGTCATTACATCACTACTAATCTCTATTTTTAAATCTTTAAACAAAGACTCATCATATGCTTTTCTACAACCATATTCCATAGAAGAACCAAGTTGTAAAGTTTCTAAATTAATATTTGTTGTACGAATGCAATAAGTATCATAGTCCAAAACATTATTTGTTTTTTCTGAAGTAATATCAATATAAGAACTATAAGAATTTTCTAAAAACCATCTACCCGCTGCATGTTCATAAATTGTATCTGTATATCGATTTTTAAAACCTTGGGTTTTTGTAAATTCATACTCCTTACCATCCTTTTTCATTATCAAAGATTCCTCTTTAAAATAGAAATGAAATCCGATTAACTTTTGATAAAATTCAGCTTTCTCCATAGAAATCGCTCTTTGATAATTTCCCTTCCTATAAAGTTCACACTCATTTAATAAATCAATATTATACCATTTTAAGAAATACCAAATTTGATTAAATCCATTATCTTCTTCTGTAATAGTAAAATATACATCTTCATACTCTTTTAAATACCAAGTCCCAGAAAGCTGTTCAAACAAAGCTGCACTTCTATCTTGTTCTTTTCCTGTTTCATTTATAGGATTTATTCTTTCCCATTTGGCTTTTAATGTAATATCGTTCGATACAGCCATCTTCATAAAATTATAAGGTTCCTCACCAACATACCATCCTACAAATTTATAACCATTCTTACTTGGATTTAAAGGTTTTGTAAATGTCCTTCCCTCACTCACTTCTATTGGTTCTATTGTAGTCCCACCATAAGTTTCAAAATTCACAATATGCGTTAAAGTAGCACCTGTTTTTTCCCACTTTGCATGTAATAACATATTTTCTTTAATCGGAGTTGTGGTGTCAAATAACTCTCCATTATATTCCCAACCAACAAATTCAAATCCAGCTTTTTCTGTTTTCATATTTTCTTCTAATTTTCTTCCTTTTCTCACCTTTGCTGGATTGAGAATAGACCCACCATTTGTATTAAACGTTATATCCACATAAACAGCAGTAGCTTTATCAATCGAAGATATTACAAAAGATAGAACAGATATAAAAATTAAAATACCAATTAATATCGCACTACCTAATAAAAAAGGTTTTTTATACTGCTTCCAAGTATCTCTTATTGGTTCCAAAAAATCTTTGATATTCATTAAGAACACTCCTTTATCTTACTATTAGTATACCACAAAATACAAAAAGTAAAAAAAGAGAACTTTTAAGTTTACAGTTCTCTTTACTGAATATCTTTAACAAGACCAAATGTATAACCCAAATTTTTCATATGTTTGATAAAACTATCCATCGCTTCATAATTTCCCTTATTTTTTGGATGAATTAGATATATCGCTCCATTATGATACCTTTTTTCTAATTCATTAAATGCTTTTTCTTTTGATACATCATAGTCAAAATCATAATGGTCAGCACTCCAAAAATAAGTTTTATATCCTAAATCGTAGACAATTTGTAAACTTCTATAACTGTATTCTCCTTTTGGTTCTCTATACACTTTATCCATTGGTACTCCTGTAATTTCTTGATATGTCTGTTCAATACTTTCTATTTCATTCACATATTTTTCAAAATTTGTACGTGTTGCTAATGAAGGCATTGAATAATGATTTGCCGTGTGATTTCCTACAGAATGCCCAGAAGAAGCTATTTTCTTCATTAACTCTGGATTATTTTTAATAAAACCTTGGCAAAAGAAAAATGTCGCCTTTACATTATTCTCATTTAATATATCCACAATTTCGTTCGTATATGTATCATTACTTCCTTCATCAAACGTTAAATAAATCACTTTTTCATCTGGGCCCATATAATATGCACCATATTGCTTTAATTTTTCTTCTGTATTTCCAGCTCCCTCTACAGGTCTAGTATGGTCTTTCTTGTTCCCACTCCACCACGTTCTTTTTGTATTGTCAATCTTATCATAAGCATCATTGTATTTTAGTATTTTATTACCTTCTACTTTGATAAATCTTTTTAATTCTTTTTTATCTCCCTTTTTATTTGTTATGGTATATGTAATTTGATAAGTCCCTGGAATGTCAATATTTAAAGTGCTTTTGACAGATACTTTACTAGAAATATCCCCTTCCTCTTTATCAATGGCTTCATAGCCTGATTCTTGATAATGTTCCCCTACCTTTATAGTCATCATATTTTGGCCTTTTAAGGTGAAGTTTAATGTTTCTTGATTTTGGTTATTTGTTTGATTTATCTCTTTTGATATAGTTTGATAAGAAATAGCAATAATAACAATACAAATAAGAAGCATAATTCCAAAAATAATTCTTTTATGTTTTTGTTCCATTCTAAACACCTCTTTCTTTACTATATGAAAAAGATAATAAAAAAAGAAGTTTGTCCCTTCTTTATACAATATCTAGCAGTCTTTCTACAGCCTTTATTACTCCCAATTTACCATATTCATAAGTAAGTCCACCTTGTTGATAGGCAATAAAAGGCTCCCTCATTGGACCATCACACGAAAGTTCAATCGAAGAACCTTGTGTAAATGCTCCTGCTGCCATAATTACTTTATCTTGATATCCTGGCATATCCCATGGCTCAGGTATAGCATTTGAGTCAATTGCTGAACCCATTTGAATTCCTTGACAATATTTAATCAAATGTTCAGGGTTTTTAAATACAATATTTTCAACAATATCCACTCTTTCTTCATTCCATTTTGGTTCCACTTCATACCCTAATTCTTCTAATAAGCAACTCGTAAAAACTGCTGTTTTTAAAGCTGCGGCTACAACTGAAGGAGCAAAAAAGAGACCTTGATAAAGTGATTTATTAATGCCCAAAGTTGGTCCTACTTCTCTTCCTTCCCCAGGAAGCGTTAATCTCTCTGCACAAAGCTCTATTAAATTTTTTCTTCCTGCTATATATGCTCCATTCGGTGCAATACCTCCACCTAAGTTTTTAATTAGTGACCCCACCATGATATCCGCACCCACTGTTGTTGGCTCTTTATCTGACACCATCTCACAATAACAATTATCTACCATAACAATGGTTTCTGGAGAGAGCTTTTTTACAAACTGAATCACTTTTTCTACTTTTTCAATAGAAATACTTTTTCTAACAGAATATCCTTTAGAACGTTGAATCTCAATTACCTTAATTCTATTTTTTGAAAGCACTTCCTCTATTTTTGCATAATCAAAATCATCATCTATTAAATCAATTTGCTCATATTTTACTCCATATGATTTTAACGAACTATTATTTTCAACAATTCCTATCACTTGGTCAAGCGTATCATATGGTTTCCCAGTAATACTTAACAAAATATCATTTGGTCTTAAAAGAGCAAACAAAGTGATTGTAAGTGCATGACTTCCAGAAATCATTTGTGCTCTAACCAAAGCATCTTCAGCATCCAAGACAGAAGCAAAAACACACTCCAAAGTATCTCTTCCCATATCATCATATCCATATCCAGAAGTACTACCAAAATGAGATTCGGTAATACGATACTTTTGAAATGCAGTTAATACCTTTTCACTATTTTTTACACATTGAAGTTCTATATTTTTTATTACGGGTTCTATTTTCCTTTCTACTTTTTCTACTAATTCTTGAAGTGCCTCTTTTGTTTCTATCATATATGCAAACCTCCATCTATACGAATGACTGTACTATTAATATATCTAGCTTCTTCTGTAGAAAGAAAATAAATTACAGATGCAATTTCCTTTGGCTCCGCAAATCTTCCCAATAATATACTTTTTGATTCTTGCTTTATAAATTCTTCATCTAACTCTTTATTCATTTCAGTATTAGCTACCCATCCTGGGGCTACTGCATTAACTTGAATATGAGGAGCAAACGCGGTAGCCAAATTCCTAGTTAATGAAATAAGTCCTGCTTTTGAAGCATCATAATCCATACTTTCCAAATAAGGAGTATCAATTCCATTTGTAGAAGTCACATTAATAATTTTTCCATGTCCTTGTTCTTGCATCTTTTTTCCCACTTCTTTTGATACCAAAAATGGTCCTATTAAATTAACATCTAACACTTTTTTAAACTCCAAATCGGTTTTATCTTCGAATGTTTGGTCTATTGCTATTCCAGCATTGTTTACTAATACATCGATATAACCAAACTCTCCAATCGCTTTCTCTACCATTTGCTTTACTTCTTCGCTTTTCGACACATCTGCTTTAACTAACAACACTGATACAAAATATTTTGATTCGATTTCTTTTTTTATTCTTATAGCAGCTTCATCATCATGAGCATAATTCAGTACTATATTATAATTGTTCTTAGCAAAAATTTCTACTGTTGCTGCGCCAATTCCTTTACTTCCTCCTGTTATAAGTACTATATTTTTCTTCATATCTACCTGCTCCTTGTCTTTTTTCTATTATAACAAAATTTTTCAAAATAACAAAAAAAAGAGTTCAGAAATCATTACAATTTGATATAATCTAAAACAATACAATGATACATTATATAAAAAAGATAGTGTACTGATTTCACTATCCAATATTAACACTATTATGCCAAATAATCTCTTTTATAAAATCAGATTGATAATGAATTTGCTTTGGACACATAATGTAAACCTTATTTTTTGTTCTTGTAAGAGCTACATAAAAAAGTCTTCTTTCTTCTGGATAATCTACAGAACTTCTCTCCTCTGTACCACGAACAAGTTTTATGACTTCATGGTCTTCTATTTTACTTGGAAAACCATACGCATCATCTAATACATTTAACAATACAACTTGGTCATATCCTAAACCCTTTGCACTATGAACTGTTAAAAAATCAATTTTCATTTCTGGTTTTTCCTTCAAAATAATAGCATCATAGGCACCTTTTTTAAAATATTTTGAATCAAGTACAACATCAATATCTTTTTTATATCTTCCTAACAAAAGTACTTTATGTTCAGGATTTTCTTCATATATTTTTAATAATGTTGTTTGTAATCTTTTAGAAAGGTCATTCACTTCATTTTCAAAATCTTCATTGTATTCTACCAATTCAACTGGTTTTTCTATATGCTTATCAGAAAATAATTGCTTTTGAAACTGTTTTATATTCTGACCAACAAATTCTCCAGCCAAATCAATTAATTCTTGACTATTGCGATAAGTTTTTGTTATCTTTATAATTTCTGCATATCCCATTAATTCATAAAACCTAGTAAACAGTTCTACATCGGAACCTGAAAACGAAAATATGGCTTGCCAGTCATCTCCTACAGCAACTATCTTTGCATGAAACAAATCTGATAACCTTTTTGCAAAGTGATACCGTTGAACCGAAATATCTTGATATTCATCAATTATCACATACTGATAATTCAATCCTTCATATTGATTCTTTAACTTCTCCATATTATGATAAGCAAAATTAATCATATCTGGAAAATCAATTTGATTATTTTTTCGAATATCTAATTCATATTGCAAATAAAAGGCTCTCATAACCTGAAGTTGCTTTTTTAATTTTTCATCCTCTGCTTCCTCTATCATTTTCTCCAAATCTTCTTTTTGATAGTTTTGCTCTTTAAACAAACTAATAAACTTCATAACCAAATGCAGAAAATTAAAAAATAATGAATCTTCTGAAGTTTCCATTAGCCGATAAAATAACTCTTTCTCACTTCGTTTATGTTTTTGAACTGATTTTTCATCTAATTTTTTAGAAAGTTCTGGCAAATAACTTGTATTTTCTTCATACTGACCAAATAGCTCAATTAAATCAGTTTGGTATTCTTGATGAATCGCCCGTTTTCTAAAAATTCCAATTCGATAATCATTATCAAATGAATTAATTTGATTATCTTTTCTTAGTTTTGCTAAACCATAATATTCTACATAAATAGAATCTCCTCCATCATGAATTGTAAAATCTGGTTTATAAGTTCTATTTTGATTTAACTTTTCTGGATAAAGTTCCTCATACACATAATGAATGTTATTTTTATATAAATAATTAGCGATTTTAACTTCGCCTTCTGACCTTACATATTCTCCATTAATTGTTTTATTATATTTGATTCTACTTCTTGTTCTTTTTAAAACTTCTTTTGCTAAATTATCTTTACATTCTTCATATTTCAATTCTGTATAATAATTCCAGTAATCTTCAAAATTTTCAAATTCTAAACATTTTTTATCAAAGTGTATTTCTTGTGGAAATGAATCCATTAATGATTTTAATAATTGCTTATCTGGAAAAACAATATTTTTCACATAACTTGCTAATAATTGATATTGTCCAGCATTTCCAATAATAGAAACTTTCTCTTTCTTAATTTTTCTAATGAAATCTGAGCCAAGCTTATGAAACGTTTGTACTGATACCCCCAATTTAAAATCTCCATTAATTCTTTCATCTAACTCATTAGCAGCTCTATTTGTAAATGCCAAAAGAATAATTTGTTTTGGGTCTACATGTTTTTTTTCGACAAGAAACTTTACTTTTGCTGCCATAGTTGTTGTTTTTCCACTTCCTGCTCCCGCTATTACAAGGGAATAATCTTCATCTATCAATATGGCTTTTCTTTGTTCTTCATCAAGTTTAATATCTGAATCAAAATTGTCAAACATATGGTCAAAATAATCTTTATATTCTTTTAATTTTCTTTGAACAAATTTCTCATTATGTTCATCAATCATCTGATATCCATTCTGACTTAATTCTTTCATTCTATTATATAAATTGGATTCCTCTTCTGTATATTTTGCAAAATTATCAAAAAAATCTTGATATTTATCTACAAACCTTTCATATTGTTTTTTTGAAATATATTGGTCTTGTCCATTTAATTTTTCAAAATCTTTTATACAAAGTTCCATATTTTTTGTAATCATTTCTACCATATGGTATCACCTTATCCTACTAATAGTAGTATAACATTTACATAAAAATAAGTAAATTAATAGATAAAAAAAGAAAGTGTAAAAATGTCAAATGATATAATCTTACCTTTTCTTAAATAAAATCTTCTTATCAAACTTCTACCATTTTTCTGGCATTCTGTCCTATTAAAAACCTTTCATTGGATGTAAAACTAAAAATAAAATATATATTTTATTAAATTTAAACTCTTTTCTTGCTGCAATTTTTTAAAACTGATTAAAATCCTCCCTCTAAACATAGTCTATCAATTTCTGGCCACTTTTTTCCACGCATAAAATGAGCACAATATTCTGGGTTTTTTCTTTCTACTAATAAAAAATACATACCTAATCTTTTAATTCGCTTTCCTAAACGTGTATTCCGCTTATTTTCCTCTGCTACCATCCCCATATATAATATAGAAAAGACACGAAAAATTTGCTGATTAAAACTACCATATTTATCTGATATATTTTTAATCCGTTCTACAACATTAAAATCAAACTTCTTTGTTGTCATATCATATATCATAACAAAATCATTATATAATGTATCATATCCAAACTCTTTTGCATAATCATATAATTCATTAAAATAGTCAATATCTCTAGGAGCTTTTTTAGAACCCAATTGGTTCATTTCATAAACACACCAATCATCAAAGCTACCTCTTCCATAGTAAAGATAAGAACCATCTAATAAATTTATTTCTTGCACATCAATTCCTCCCAACAATCATTATCAACCATTCACTCTTAAAAATCTTGTGAATTTTCAAAGTTTGTAATTATTACTTCTTCTACAATTCCTCTATTTTTCGCTTTTGCTCCTATCACCCTTTTTGCCTCAACGTAATTAAAATTATAACTTTCATATAAGTTTTGAATTAAAGTTGTATTATAGTTGGATAACATAACATAACATCCTTTTTTATCTAATTCTTTAAATACTTTTGATAAACGTTTTTGCTCACTTTTATCGAATCCATTCTCTGTATAACTATTAAATGTAAAGGTATCTGAATCATAAGGTGGGTCAAAATAAATAAAATCTCCTTTTTTAGCATCTTCTACTGCTTTTTCAAAATCAGTAGATAGTATTTTTATATCATTAAAGTTTAAAAATGAATGAATAATTTCTAAATTAACTGCATCATATGTATTAACTTTTCCCTTTTTTCCAGAAGGAACATTAAACTCATTTTTACTATTAACTCTATATAGTCCATTAAAACAAGCTTTGTTTAAATAAATCGTTCTAGCGGCTCTTTTATAATCAGCTATTTTATAAAACTTTTTTTTATCTCTATCTAAATCTCTTATTTTATAATAATATTCGTCAGAGTGTTTGGTTTCATGCTTATTTAATTCATTACACATAGCTGCAAATTTGATTTCATCTTTAATACATTCATAAACATTCATTAATTCTATATTATAATCATTTATGACCGCTTTTTTAGGAGAAAGTTCAAACAATAAAGCCCCTCCTCCTACAAATGGTTCATAATATGTATTAAAATTATCTGGGGATAGCTGTATTAACTTATCAACAATCGCTCTTTTTCCTCCTGCCCATTTGACAAACGGTTTTCCTTTCAACATAATCTTCTCTCTCCTTAAAAACTTGAAATCACTTTATTTTAAATTCATTACGCTATATGTAATTATACCATATGAAACTACAAATATCATACATTTAAAAGAATTGCAATAAAAAACAAAGCTTACGAAAAACTTTGTTTGGTTCTATAATAAATAGTGTTGGTGAAAAAATCTGACACTATTTTTAGGTAAACAAAAATGAGTCATATCAGAAACTTATGATACAATGTAATTGACT
>JAAWNF010000044.1 GCA_022798795.1 Bacilli bacterium | reverse complement strand
TATTTCCTCTTGTTCTAAATAAGTATCTCCATTCTTAAAAGTCAATTCTTTCATACAATACAAAATACAGGCTTTTACTCGACTTTCATCATCTTCTAGCATATTTAATTTATGGGCAATATCATCTACTTTTGAAAACGTGATTTCTTCTATATCATCAATTAAAAAGTACACATTATGTTCTACCATAGAAACGGTATTCCCCTTATATTTATTATAAATCAAAAGGGAATCTTTCATACTAAAACCAAGCTCTGTTAAGTAAACAATTGTTTTATGACTTTCTTCATATTTCGTTAAAGTTTGATAAATTTGGTCCGCTTTTTTATTCGATAGTTTCGGAACCAATGTCAAACAACTTGGGTCTTCTAAAATACGTTCTAAAGTTTGTTCTCCTAATGTTTCCACAATAGTGAGTGCTAATTTTTCTCCAACCCCTTTAAATAAATCACTTGCTAAAAATTCCACAATTCCATCCTTATCTTCCGGTTTTACCTTTTCATATTCAGAAACTTGAAATTGTAGACCATATTTTGGATGCTCTGATTCTTCTCCATAAAAAAAATATGTATCATCTTCATTTAATTCGTGAAAATAACCTGTAAAAGTGATTGTCTTTCCTACATAAATACTCAGTGCTTCAATATTGGTTTCACTTATTTTAAAGACTCCAATTACATATCCTTTTTCAGAAGAAAAAATACTGCGTTTAAAGTTTCCTTTGATATATCTTTTTTCTTCCATGATATCACCAACTTCTTACTTTAGTATATCACAGAGTACATTTGTTCGTCAATTATTTCAACTGCAGATTTCATAAAACTTTTTTTCTTTAAAATAAAAAAAGAAATAAAGAAAATCTTTACTTCTATGATTTCTCTATTGGTTTTTGCTTTCATCATCAAAAATAATATCTGGAAGTTGTTGTTCTTTTTCTATTTCAGATATCACTTGGTCAATAAAATGAATGGAACTCAAATCTTCTTTTGGCACTTGAAACCAAACATTTTGAGAATTTGTTCCATCAAAGTAATAAAACTGATAATAAATAAACTCACCAACATCTTGTCTATGAATATCATTTCCTACTATATATCCTTTTTTAAAAATATCATCATAAAAAGAATTCAAAAGTTGTTTTTTTTCAATACTATTTTTTTTACCACCATATTCAATGTTTACCATATCATCAGCTAAAAATTCTACATTCATTACTTGTTTCATATTTTTCCCTTTCTTCTTTTATTATTCCATAATCACATAAGGATATTCAATTTTTGTAACTTTTCCAGACTGTTCCATATGATTATTTAACTCTGTTCCCTCTTTTTTTACCAATAAATAGTTCCCTGTATGTCCAATCGTAAAATTATCTTTTGTAATTTCAGGGATAAAGGAAAGTGTTGTTCCTATGAACCTTTCAAAATATTGCTCTTCTAATTGTTTAGAAAGTTCTAACAAAACTTGTACACGCTTTTTTTTCACTTCTTCAGAAATTTGATTTTCCATAGTATCTGCTACAGTACCTTTTCTTTTAGAATAAGGAAAAACATGTAGTTTTGAAAAATTAATTTTTCGAATTGTTTCTACTGTTTCTTGAAAAAGTTCCTCGGTTTCACCTGGAAAGCCTACAATCACATCTGTTGTAATGGAAATCAAAGGTCTAATACTTCTAATTTCATTTATTTTATTGATAAAGTCTTGTTTTAAATATTTTCGATTCATCGCTTTTAAAATAGTATCACTTCCTGATTGAAGTGGAATGTGCAAATGGTCTACTAAAATAGGACTTTTTTTCATAAGTGCTAATACGTTATCGGTTAATTCATTCATTTCAATTGAAGAAATACGAAGTCTTTCAAGCCCCTCTATTTCTATCAATTCTGTAAGCAAATCAGAAAATGTATAATTTTGAAACTCTGCCCCATAATTTCCAGTATGGATACCAGTTAATACAATTTCACGATGCCCATTTTGAATCAACATTTTTACTTCTTCTAAAACATCTTCTCTTTTTTTGCTTCTTACGCTTCCTCTTGAATAAGGAATGATACAATAAGAACAATAGTTGTTACAACCATCTTCTATTTTTACAAATGCCCTTGTATGGGTGAAATTATTTAATTTCATCGTTTCAAATGGAGCATTTTCTAAACTTTCTATATTTTCTTGCTGTTTTTGATTTTCTTTAAATTCTTCTATGTATTCTACAATTTTTGATTTATTTTTGTTTCCTAAAATAATATCAACACCATCTATTTTTGCTTTTTCTTTATTTACTTGAGTCATACATCCTGCAACTATAATAATACTGTTTGGATTTTGCTTGATTGCTTGTCTTACCATTTTCATGGATTTATTATCTGCTGCATTTGTTACAGTACAAGTATTGATAATGTAAATATCAGCTTCTTCTTTTGAAGCCTCTACATATCCCGCATTTTTTAATGCATCCATCATAACATTGCTTTCATACATATTTACCTTGCAGCCTAATGTATAAATATAAAACTTCATATATTACCTCCTAAAAAATAAGCCCTAAGGCTTATTCCAAATGACTTCTAAATTCTTTCAAAGCATTTAAGAAAGCATCATTATGATTCCCCTCTAATTCTTCAAAAGTATCCATTTTTTTCTCTAATTCAATATTATTTCTTGCTTCTTTTAATTCATTGAAATTTGGAATTTTTGGATATTCAATATTACTATTTTGTTTTCCATAAACAGGAGAAATAAAATCTGTAGTTTTAAATTTTTTAGGTTCTGAAGAAACTGTTGAAATGACTTCAATCGGTTCCTCTACTTCTTCATAAATACTTACATCTGGATTGCTAATTTGTTCTATTACAGAAAGCAATTCTTTATTAGAACCTTCTACATTTTTATTTTTGCTTTGTAATAATTCTTGATAACTGATAATGGCTTTCTCTTCCTGTTCCTGTTCAAATATTGCAACTACATCTTCTTTTTTATCTAAATCAGCCTGCATTTTTTCTAAAACTTCTTCTAAATTGGCTTTGGGCTTTTCTTCTTCATTAATTTGTGTAATTTTGATTTCTTCTTTTGTTTCTTCATACCCTTTTAATTCATCTAACAAATTCTTTTCTTCTGCTTGAAACAATTTTAAATTTTTACGGTCCATATAAATTAATGTAAAAAGAACAATAGCACCGATACAAAAGATAGCTAGAAAGCTATAAAATAATACTTGATTACTCATAATGTTTTCAATCCATTTCATAGAATCACTCCATATATTCATAGTTTAATACACTTAATACATAAATTGGAACTGTTTCAACACGCATAATTCTAGGTCCTAATGTAACGGAAATAAAATCATGTTCTTTTAAGAAGGTCTCTTCTTCTGGGTCTATACCACCTTCTGGTCCAATCACTATAATCAGTTTATCATAATTTGTTGATGTTTGCAAAAACTTTTTTAAACTATTTTCTTTTTCTATTGTACTACATACTATTTTTTTTCCTTCCAATTTTACAATTTCTGAAAATTTGGTTACAGGATGAAGATTTGGAGTTTTATTTCGCATTGATTGTTCACTTGCTTCTTTCATAATTTTGTTCCAACGTTCTAATTTCTTGGCTTCTTTTTCTGTTATTTTGACCATAGAACGTTTCATAGAAACAGGAATAATTTCAGCTACTCCTAGTTCTGTTGCTTTTTGTAAAATCAAATCCATTTTCTGTTCTTTTAAAACAGGAATTACTAAAATGACATGTTTCATAAAATCTTTGGGATTTTCTAGTTTTTCTTTGATAACAATGTTTTCCGTATGATTTTCTAAATGACACAAATAGAGTTCTTCATGAATCACAACTTCTATTTCATCCCCATCTTTCATACGCATTACTTTCTTTATATGGTGCATATCCCCTGTTTCCAATACGATGTTATTTCCTTGTTTTTCTTTTCCAAAATATCGTTGCATAAAATCACCTATAAATAGGAAGTGATAAACTTCCTATTCTTCTTCATTTCCTTCTATTTTTACTAAGACTTCTCTTGGTTTTGAGCCATTTGCTGGTCCTATGATACCACGTTCTTCTAATAAGTCAATGCATCTAGCTGCTCGATTATAGCCTAGTCTAAAACGACGTTGTAATAAAGAGGCACTCGCCTTACCAGTCGTTACAACAAATTCTACGATGTCATTATATAAAGGTTCATCTTCATCTCCATCTTCAACCATAGTTGTTGCTCCTTTTTCCTCATCATCCATCGTTAACGTTTCATCATAACGAGCTTTTTGCTGTGCACAGACATAATCTACAACTGCTTTTATTTCCTCATCTGATATAAATGTTCCTTGAATACGAATTGGAATGTTTTCTCCTTGTGGTTTAAATAACATATCTCCTTTTCCAAGCAATTTTTCGGCTCCTGTCATATCCAAAATAGTACGAGAGTCAATGCTACTTGATACAGCAAAAGATATTCTTGATGGAATGTTTGCTTTTACAACTCCAGTAATGACATCAGTTGAAGGTCTTTGCGTAGCTACAATTAAGTGAATTCCTGCTGCCCGCGCCATTTGAGTAATACGCATAATAGAGTCTTCTACTTCTTTCGCTGCTACTAACATAAGGTCTGCAAGTTCGTCAATAATTACAACAATATAAGGCATTTTTCGAAGTTGGTCACGTTCTGGAATCCCTTCATTTTTTTTATCTACATAATCATTGTATCCTGCAATATTTTTGGTTCCAGATGCTTCAAACGCTTCATAACGTCTTTCCATTTCCACAACCATTTTTTTTAAGACAATGTTTGCTTTTTTGGCATCTGTTACTACAGGCGCTAAAAGATGTGGAACCCCATTATACATAGAAAGTTCTACTTTTTTAGGGTCTACTAAAATAAGCTTTACTTCATCTGGTTTGCTTCTCATTAACATGGAAACAAGTAAACTATTGATACAAACTGATTTACCACTTCCTGTTGAACCTGCAACCAAAAGATGTGGCGTTTTATTAATTTCCATCCATTGTGGTTTTCCCATAATATCTCTTCCTAATACAGCAAGCAATTTGCTTTTTTCCATGCTGCTTGGAACAGCTTCTAAAACTTCTCTAACACAAACTGGAATCGATTTTATATTTGGAATTTCAACTCCAATTGTTTTTTTCCCTGGAATTGGAGCTTCAATACGAACTTCTTTGGCTGCCAAAGCAAGAGCAATTTCTCTATGAATACTTAAAATCTTACTCACTTTTGTTCCTGCTTTTATTTCTAATTCATATTGTGTTACGGCAGGGCCAATATTAGCTGCTACTGTTTTTCCTTCTATTCCAAAATCTTTCAATACTTGTTCTAAGGCTACTACATTGTCTTTAATTGCATTTTGATTTTCTTTGTTATTTCCTCTTTGTGGTTTTGCAAGCAAATTCATTGGAGGATATTTATAGCATTCATTCACGGTATATTCTTCACTGTCATTTACTGTTACATTTGAAATTGGAACAGAAATCTCTTCTTTTGGTGGTTCTGCTACATGAATCAGTTCATCAACACTAGAAACGACAATTTTACTATCCTCTTCCTCTATGGTTTCTTCTGGTACTTCTTTTGTTGTTTTCTTTTCTAATTTTTCAAGACGCTGTTTTTCTTTTCTTTCATGACTATGGGCTACTAAAGTTTCTGACTTTTTCTTACATGCTTGTACAAAATCCCAAATAGAAACTCCTGTAAACATAACAATACCACATATAATCATAGTCCATACAACAATCGTTGTTCCTTTTAAGTCTACTAAATTTACAGAGACCAAAGAAAATATTGCTCCTATAATTCCCCCACCTTGAGCACTTCTTACTTTGGTTGTAGCATCTAAAAAGTTAGTAACTGTTTCTGTTACCACATCAAATCCTTTTAAATCATTTTGTGATAAATAACTGGTATGAGCCATCATTAAAATCCCTATTACAATAATATAAAGACCAAATAGTTTTGATGTAAAAAAGTTTGGTTTACTACGTTTTACTATCATATAAACGCCTACTACAAAAAGGGCTAAAAAAAGAAGTCCATACCAAGCTCCAAATATAAATATAAAGAAAGAACGAATTAAAGCTCCTAATGGTCCATAGGCACAAAATCCGATAATTGCTGTAATAATAAATAATAAGCCTACTAGTTCTGTACTATATCCAGTACTCTTTTTCTTTTCTTCTTTTCTTTTTTTCTTTTTTGCCATGATATACCTCCTAGACTTACTACATTCATTATACTAAAAAACTACAAAAATCGAAATAGAATTCAAGTTATTTACGTGAATTTTACAGGAATTGGAATCAAAAAAAGCAAGAAACATTAGTCTCTTGCAATTTCTTCTTCAATTCTCATTAATTGATTATATTTACAAATTCTATCTGTTCTAGACATAGAACCCGTTTTAATTTGCCCAAGATTAAGACCAACTGCTAAGTCAGCAATCGTCGTATCTTCTGTTTCACCACTTCTATGAGAAATGACTGTTGCATATCCGTGTTCTCTCGCTAGTTCAATTGTTTCTATTGTTTCAGTAATTGTTCCGATTTGGTTTACTTTTAAAAGAATCGCATTCCCTGCATGCTTATCGATTCCCATTTGTAAGCATTTTTTGTTGGTGACAAACAAATCATCTCCTACCAATTGAATTTTGTCTCCTAATTTTTCTGTGATTAATGCAAATCCTTCCCAATCATTCTCATCAACTGGGTCCTCTATAGAAATAATTGGATATTTAGAAATTAGTTCTTCATAATAGTCAATTAATTCTTTGGTACTAAATTCTTCATTTGTAGACCAATGAAATTTGTACTTTTTCATGTCTGCATCATAAAATTCACTAGCAGCTACATCAATTGCAATAGAAACATCTTCTCCTGGAACATATCCTGCTCTTTTGATTGCTTCTATGATAAGTTCAAATCCTTCTGTGTTAGAATTTAAATCAGGTGCAAATCCGCCTTCATCTCCTACACCAGTTGCTAATCCTTTTTCATTTAGTACTTTTTTTAGGTTATGAAATACTTCTGCTCCAATACGAACTCTTTCATGAATTGTATCTGCCTGTGGAACTATCATAAATTCCTGAAAATCCAATTTATTATCAGCATGTGCTCCACCATTTATGATATTCATCATTGGAACTGGCAATTGAATTCCTCCGCCAACATATTCATAAAGTTGCTTCCCTTCATATAGAGCAGCGGCTTTTAATGCTGCCATAGAAATTCCCAAAATAGCATTTGCTCCATATCTTGATTTGGTTTCTGTTCCATCTGCTTCTATCATTTTATAGTCTAAAGCTCGTTGGTCTAAAACATCCATTCCAATCACAAGCTCTCTAAGAGGTCCATTCACATTTTCAACCGCTTTTAATACCCCTTTCCCCATGTAACGAGTTCCCCCATCTCGTAATTCTAAAGCTTCTCTTTCTCCTGTAGAAGCACCACTAGGAACTGCAGCTCTTCCTACGATTCCACTTTCTAGAATCACATCTACTTCTACAGTAGGATTTCCTCTTGAATCTAATATTTCTCTTCCTATTACATCTTTTATTTTTGACATGATATCACCCTTTCTTGATTTTTATCCTTACATATTATATCATAAATCCAAAAAATAAGTGCACAAAATCACTTATTTTAAGGTTTCTACAATTTGTTTAAAATCTTCTCCTCGTTTTTCAAAAGATTCATATTGGTCCCAAGAAGCACAAGCTGGAGAAAGTAAAATGACCTCTTCTTCTTCTGACAAATTATAGGCTACTTTCACTGCCTCTTTTAATGTTTCTACAACCGTTACATCTTTATTGATAGAATCACAAAATTCTTTAATTCTATTTTTGGTTTCTCCATAGCAAACAACATGTTTTACATAACGCATATCGTCTGCTAAGTCTTGAAATGAATGACCTCTATCCAATCCACCTAGTAATAAAATTATTGCTTTATCAAAAGAATGAATCGCAATTTCAGTAGATTTCACATTTGTTGCTTTAGAATCATTATAGAATTCTCTTCCTTTGATGTTTGCTACAAATTCCAATCGATGTTCTACTCCAACAAAACGAGAAAGAACTGTGCGAATTGCATCGTTTGGAATTCCAAATCGCTTCGTTGCTATAATTGCACACATAATATTCTGATAATTATGCATTCCTTTGATTCGAATATCCTTGATATCTATAATTTTTTCATCTCCATAGTAAATAGCATTTTCTTTACAATAAGCTGTTGCATTTCTTTTTGTAGAGAAGAATGTTTTGTTTGAAGAAATATTCTCTGTTAAAAGCATTTCTGCTTCATCATCCAAATTAATGATTGCCAAATCAGATAATGTGTGATTCATAAATATCTTTTTTTTCATTTCTTGATAATATTCATAACTTCCAAAAAAATCAATATGTACTGGAGTCAAATTTGTTAACACTGATACTTCAGTTTTAAAATCATACATATCATGTAGTTGTTGTGCTGAAATCTCAAGTACAATATAGTCTCCTTCTTTTACTTTACTAATAAGAGAACTCATTGGAAAACCAATATTTCCTCCTAAATGTACTGGAGCATTCATTTGTTTTAAAAATTCGTAAATAAGTGTTGTTGTTGTCGTTTTCCCGTTTGAACCAGTTACTGCAATAATATGAGTATTTTTTGGTAAAAAATGATAAGCAAGTTCAACCTCATTTATGATTTTTATTCCTAGCATTTCTGCTTTTTTAATACATGGGGTATCAAAACGAATCCCAGGATTTTTGATAACAAGGTCAAATGTATCATCTAAATAGTCTTCTTGTTTCTCTGTAATAACTATTTTGATTCCCAATTTTTCTAATTCTTCTACTTTGGATTTTTCTTGCTCTTTCCCATCTGTGATTAAAATTTCATTCTGAAATGGCGCTAACAATTTCGCAACTTCGTATCCACTTCTAGCCATTCCCATAATATATATTTTCTTTTTTTCAAACATATACTCACTTCCACCTTCCCAAAAAATTATACCATGTTTCCATTTATTTGTTAAGTTTCATTTAAGAATATGTTTGATTTCAAAAAAAATAACTCAAAAATGAGCTATTTACAAGTTGCACCTAAAGCTTCATAAAGAGCGGTTGCACCTTTTACTGTTAAACGGTTTTTATTATTTACAAAATTTTTCATAGCACTGTTATCACTTACCATTTTTTTCATGTCAACTTTGCTATAATCAATTGTCACTTTACTTTCTAGTTTAGAACCTTCAATTCCAATTTTGTAATCGTAACCACCATATTGTTTGTTATTATTACCATATTGTGTATTAAGAGTAGATTCAAATTCTTTTAATACTGCCTCGTTAGATGAATCTATAACTTCTAATGTTTCTACCTTGTCAACTACATCTCCTGTTGCATAGATTTTGTAAGTTGCATTCAATTTGTAATTGGATAAGGTTTGTGTTACTGTACATTCAATTGTTCTTTTTTTAGAACCACATCCTGATACAATCCCAATACAAACACAAAGTAATAAAATTGACAACATTTTCTTCATTTTATCTCTCCTCCTTATTATTCATTATATCATTTT
This sequence comes from Bacilli bacterium, assembly GCA_022798795.1. Classification (GTDB taxonomy): domain Bacteria; phylum Bacillota_I; class Bacilli_A; order RF39; family UBA660; genus MGBC102946. The sequence continues at coordinate 1,136 of JAAWNF010000044.1, read as the reverse complement.
TTCACAAAAATTTCACTCTTTTTGTATCGAGAACAAAAAATAACTCATTTCTGAGTTATTTACAAGTTGCTCCATTTAATTCATAGCGTTTTACAACACCATCTAAACTTAAACGGTCATTTTTGATATAGTCTTCTAATTTTTTATCTGTGGCAAATTTTTTTGAATCAAACTTACTATAATCAATTGTTACAGAAGTAGAAACTTCTTTTTCTCCTTTTGTCACTTTATGTGTATATCCACCATATGAACTATTTAAGCTCTCATATTGTAAATTCAAAGTTTGTTCTAATTGGTCTACAATTGAAGTATCCTCTGAAGTATATGTTTCCGTTGCTTCTACTTTTTCTACAGTTTCTCCTTTGGCTGTAATTTTAAAATTTGACTTAATTTCATAAGTAGATAATGATTGTGTTTGAGTACATTCTACCACTTTTGTTTCCTCTTTTTGTTTCTTCTCTCCACATCCAGTAGAAACGCCTACACAAATGCAAAGAGATAAAATAATCGCTAATTTTTTCATAAAATCCCCTCCTGATAAAATTATAGCATATTTCTATACTTTTTTCAAATTAAACCTATTATTTTTCACAAATATTGATGCTTTCAGCATTTTAAAAATTATATTATATTCATGCATTTGTCTCTTTTTACATTTTTCAGTATTTATTCCTCTAAATGAAACTTTTTGCTAAACTCCTTATAAGTTTCATCCCATAATTTATCAAACACATCAACAGTAAGTTCCTGCCCATTTACTTTCTCATTAAAAAGTTTCAAGAACAAAAAGGAGTAATCATAACTATCCCTTATTGCATATAGAATCAGTGATGCCCAAACATAATTTTCTCTATAATAAGAACTACTTTTATATTCCTTTTCTAATTGCCAAAATATATCTTTTACCTCAAACTCTTTCAAGCGAATATTTATTTTATCAGATACCTCAAGAATACAGTATTTATAAGTTGGAGTATCTGTTGGTTGCCCTATTGAACCGGGATTTAAAAAGATTTTTCCTCTATATTTTTGTTTAAAATATTGATGGGTATGTCCAAATAAGCAAATGTCAAATTCAAATTCTTCTATGAACAAATCAAACATCATATTTAAGTCTTTTGCTTTATTAAAATATT
>JAAWNF010000043.1 GCA_022798795.1 Bacilli bacterium | reverse complement strand
TTCTTCATCTATAATCAAATTCAAATATGGCATTTTTATTTTTCGCATCAATAATTCATTGACTAAACTATCTGGTCCACAAGGAAAAGTTGATAAAAATAAAATTCCATCTACTCTATCTTTTACGAAAGGAAGTATTCCTACTAAATCTTTATTATATTTCCAATATAAATTAGAAGAAAATGCAAAATAATCATTTTTATTACTCTCTATTAAAGCATTGGCATTAATAGAGATAGCACCTAAGTTCTCTATTGTATTTTTTATTTCTGTTCCTATCAAAGCATCTTCAAAATTATAAGGATGGCTCATTATTAACAGTTTCTTTTTAGAAGAAGATAATTTTTCTAATTCCAATTTTCTTTTTTTCTTGTTTTCTTTTTCTACTTTTTGTACACTATTAAAATAAGCAATTTTTGATTGTTCTTTTCCTTTTCCGAGTAACATTCCAAGTTTTATAAATGCTTTCATCTCTGTTTCTTTATGTGTTTCATCCACATTATAAGTGAATAATGGTACTCTAAAAAGATTAGCAACTATATCATATAATCCTAAAAAGTTTGTACAAGTTTGATTATATGTTCCATAATTATCAATTCTTGGAACTAAAATAGCATCACATTTTCCTACTAGATAATGGATATGTCCCAAATATAATTTTAAAGAGAGACACATTTCATCATTTGCGCATTTACATCCATTTTCTAATATTTCTCTTGTTGTTTTTGGACTTATTACAACTTCATATCCCAATTCTTCCAAAAAGCTTCTCCACATATCACCATAATAATAATAGTGAAGGGCTCTTGGTATTCCAATTTTAATCTTGTCCATCTCATCACCTAAAGCATTATATGTTGCTTTCTCGATTTTATGAATAACCCTTTTGTAATTATATCTATTAAAATCAGTCAAAAAAAGTTCAATATTTTATAGATAAAAAAATAGATAATTGTCTATCTGTTTTGTTTATAAGCCATAGTCAAAATATCTCGTTTATGATATAATATTTCTGAAATGGAGTTGATAGCATATGATGAAGATGAAACAGTTAACAGCTACTGAATTTGAAGAGTTTACCAATAATTTTAATATACATTCTTTATATCAGACAGTAGAATATGCAGATGTTATGGCACGTCAAGGATTAGGAACTTTATTTGTTGGCATGATTGATGGTAATAGTGTGGTTGCGGCTTCCTTAATTCTCGTTGAAAAAAGCGATGGATTTAATTATGCTTTTGCTCCAAGAGGATTTTTAATCAATTATAATAATTATAATCTATTAAAAAAATTTACTTCTCTTTTAAAAAAATTTTTGGGAAAAAGAGATATTATTGCGGTAAAACTAAATCCTTTGATAATAAAAGATGTACACGATAAAAATAATCATTTAAAAGAAACAAATGATTATTTTGGAAAAATTTATAATGATTTAAAAAGACTTGATTACTATCATTTAGGATACAATCACTTTTTTGAAGCATTTAAACCTAGATTTGAAGCAATTTTGAATTTAGATTATCCTTATTACCAACTATTCCAAGAAATGAGTAAACAGTATCGGACCAAAATTAGAAGTGCTGAAAAAAATGGAATGAAGATTCATAAAGGAAATATCAATAATTTAGATTATTTATATTTACAAACCAAAGAAAAATATCCAAGAGATTTAAAATTTTTTCAAGATGTTTATCAAGTATTTGGTAGTGTTGGCAAAGTTGAATTTTATTACGCTAAATTAGATACTACTTATTTTTTAACAAAGACACAAGAGGCTTATGCATTATCAGAACAAAAAAGTTCTGATATCAATCAACAGGTTCTTTCAAATTTAGGAGAAAATAATAGCCGTTTAATTGATTTCAAAATCTTCTGTGACAATCAAGCCAATTTCTATAAAAATGAGCTTATTACTGCCACTAATTTGCTTCGAGATTTTCCTACTGGAGCAATACTTGCTTCTGCTATGATTGTTAAAAATCAAGATGAAATTTATCTATTTATGGATGGATTTGAACCCAGCTATAAACATTTTAATGCAAAGCATTTGTTGCTTTGGAAACTAATTGAAAAATTTTCCAATGAAGGATTTAAAAAATTCAATTTAGGTGGAGTTACAAATCCAAACGTAGAAAACAATCCTTATAAAGGATTAAATGATTTTAAAAGAAATTTTGGTGCTGATATTTATGAATATGTTGGGGATTTAGAACTCATTACAAACAAAGCACTTTACTTTATGTATAGAAACGCAGCTCCGATTAGAAACTTATTAAAACGATAAAAACAGTCTAAGACTGTTTTTATTTCCACATTTTTTTCGTTTTTTCAACTGCTTCTCTTCTTTGTTCTTCTGTAATAATTGGGTCACTTAATTCAATTATATTTTTTACTAATAAAGTTGCATATAAGTAACCATCATAAATGAGTGGATCTGGTTTTTGAATTCCTTCTACTGCTCTTTCATATAATAATCTTAAATAATCTTGTTCTAATAGAAGTTCCAATGTTGAACGGAGTTGTGCTTTTTGTGGTAACAATCCATATCTTAAAATTGCTCCAGAATTGACACTCCATACTTTTCTTTTTTTAAATTCTGCTATCATGATTGGCAAGTTATTGGTGAATTGTTCCCAAGCTTCTTTTGTTACAAAACCTTCTTCTTTTTCTGAAATTTCTGGAACCCAATCACGATTTACAATATTTTGTAAAAGTTCAAAATTATCTGCTTCTACAACTAATTTTATTTTTGCTGCAATTAAATAATTTCTTAATTGTGCTCTTTTTAATATTTCTTCCATACTATATTCTTTAAATATAGGTGGCAATTTAGATAAATCCAAAGCATATTTAGAATCGTATATTTCAGTATGATTTCCAACTACTGGCTTTAAAATCGATGCATATTCATTCAAGCCAAATTTTGTAATAAATTCATCATTAAGTAATAATTCACCAAGTCTTCCGTGGTCTTTAATTCCATATTTTTCTTCTAATTCTGCATCTTTTAAATTTCCAATCAAAAGGTATTGAAAAAATCTGCCAATATCATGAAATAATCCATCGATTGCAGCACTCTCTTCAAAACTTTCATGAAATAATCCTGACATTGCTGTTATTCTAGGAACAGACTTGGACATTGAAATGCCATGTTTTATTTTTAATTTTACACTATTATCTACATTCCCATATAAAGCTTCTATATTTCCTAACTGAATTTTACCATATTCAGTATAAAGTGTTCTTAATTTCTGCATTTCCATATAAATTCCTCCTGTCATAATATTATATTAGTTTTAAAAGAAAAAAACCAGAAGATTTCTGGCTTTTTTTACTATTCAACGATTTCTGAAACGTTTCCTGCTCCAACAGTTCTTCCACCTTCACGAATTGAGAACTTAGTTCCATTTTCAATTGCAATTGGGTGAATTAATTCTACTGTCATTTCAACGTTATCTCCAGGCATAACCATTTCAACACCTTCTGGTAATTCAATAGTTCCTGTTACATCTGTTGTACGGAAGTAGAATTGTGGACGGTAGTTACTGAAGAATGGAGTATGTCTTCCACCTTCTTCTTTGCTAAGTACATAAACTGTAGCTTTGAATTTTTTATGTGGAGTAACTGAACCTGGTTTCGCTAATACTTGACCACGTTCTACATCTTCACGAGCAATACCACGTAATAATACACCAGCATTATCTCCTGCTTCAGCGTAATCTAATTGTTTACGGAACATTTCAATTCCTGTAACAACTGATTTTTTAGTTTCTTTAATACCAACGATTTCAATTTCATCGTTAAGTTTTAGTTGACCTCTTTCAACACGTCCTGTTACAACTGTTCCACGTCCTGTGATTGTAAATACGTCTTCAATTGGCATTAAGAATGGTTTTTCAGTATCTCTTGCTGGAGTTTCAATGTAACTATCCACTGCTGCCATTAATTCATCAATTTTAGTAGCCCATGTAGCATCACCTTCAAGAGCTTTTAATGCAGAACCACGAATGATTGGAGTGTTATCTCCATCATATCCATATTCACTTAATAATTCACGAATTTCCATTTCAACAAGGTCTAATAATTCAGCATCATCAACCATATCACATTTATTCATGAATACAACCATACGAGGTACACCAACTTGACGTGATAATAAGATATGTTCACGAGTTTGTGCCATTGGTCCATCTGTTGCAGCAATAACTAAGATTGCTCCATCCATTTGAGCTGCACCAGTAATCATGTTTTTTACATAGTCAGCATGTCCTGGACAGTCAACGTGAGCATAGTGTCTTGTTTCAGTACTGTACTCAATGTGTGCAGTATTGATTGTAATACCACGTTCTCTTTCTTCAGGTGCTTTATCAATATTGTTAAAATCAACTTTTTCGTTACCATTTTTTCCAGCTAAGTGAGATGAAATAGCAGCTGTTAAAGTTGTTTTACCATGATCTACGTGTCCAATTGTACCAATATTAACATGTGGTTTTGAACGATCATATTTTTGTTTTGCCATAAATTTCCTCCTTATAATTAATTACATAATATATTTTATATCAACTAAAGAAAAATAGCAAGTATTTTCCCTTAGTTTCCACCATTTTTCTTGATGATATCATCAGAGATATTTCTTGGTACTTCTTCATAGTGATCAAATACCATAGTGAAGTTTCCACGACCTTGTGTATTAGATCTTAGAGAAGTTGCATAACCAAACATTTCTGAAAGTGGTACCATTGCATCAATTGCAAGTGCATTTCCTCTTGATTCTTGACCAAGTGGACGACCACGACGAGAAGTAATATCTCCCATTACGTTTCCTAGATATTCATCTGGAACAATTACTTGAACTTTCATAATTGGTTCTAGTAAAATTGGTTTACATTTGTTTTTAGCTTCTTTTAAAGCCATTGACGCTGCAATTTTAAATGCCATTTCTGATGAGTCTACATCATGGTAAGAACCATCAAATAATGTTGCTTTAACATCTACCATTGGATAACCTGCTAAAACTCCAGTTTTCATAGCATCTTGTAAACCTTTATCAGTAACTGGAATATATTCACGAGGAACAACTCCACCTACAACTGCATCTACGAATTCATAACCTTTATCTGGATTTGGTTCAAATTTAATCCATACATGTCCATATTGTCCACGTCCTCCAGATTGCTTAATGTATTTTCCTTCACATTCTCCCATTTGAGTTAATGTTTCACGGTAAGATACTTGTGGCTTACCAATATTGGCTTCTACATTAAATTCTCGTTTCATACGGTCAACAATGATATCCAAATGAAGTTCTCCCATACCAGCGATAATGGTTTGACCTGTCTCATGATTTGTACTAGCTCTAAATGTTGGGTCTTCTTCAGATAATTTCTGTAAAGCTGTTGCCATTTTATCTTGATCTGCTTTTGATTTTGGTTCCACTGCAAGTTCGATAACTGGCTCTGGAAATTCCATAGATTCCAAAATACAAGCTTTCTTTTCATCACATAATGTATCTCCAGTAGTTGTATTTTTTAGCCCTACTGCAGCAGCAATATCACCAGTATATACATCTGTAATTTCAGTACGGTTATTGGCATGCATCTGTAAAATACGACCAATTCTTTCTTTTGAATTTTTTGTTGCATTCAATACATAAGAACCACTATTTAAATGACCAGAATATACACGGAAGAATGTTAATTTACCAACAAATGGGTCTGTCATTACTTTGAATGCCAAGGCACTAAATGGTTCATTATCACTTGGATGTCTTTCGATATCATTACCATCCATATCAACACCCTTAATTGCTTCAACATCAAGTGGAGATGGTAAGTAATCTACAACTGCATCTAGTAATAATTTTACTCCGATATTTCCTAAAGCAGTACCACATAATACTGGGAAGAATTCCACTGCAAGTGTTCCTTTACGAATAGCACGTTTGATTAAATCAATACTGATTTCTTCTCCCTCAAGATATTTGTTCATAAGTTCATCATCGAACTCAGCAACTGCTTCTATTAAGTCATTACGTTTTTCCTCTACTAAATCAACCATATCTGCAGGAATATCAATGATTGTTGGTTCCTCTTCTTGTTTTCCATCATAATGATAAGCAGTCCGAGTTAACAAATCAATAATTCCGTTGAATTCATTTTCTGCACCAATTGGCCATTCAATAGGTTTTGCATTAACACCCAGTCTACTCTTAATAGTTCCTAAACTATATTCAAAGCTTGCTCCCATTTTATCCATCTTATTACAGAAAATCATACGAGGTACTTTGAATTCAGTAGCTTGGCGCCATACAGTTTCTGTTTGTGGTTCTACACCAGCTTGTGAATCTAGAAGGGCTACTGCACCATCTAAAACACGAAGTGATCTAGATACTTCAACTGTAAAATCTACGTGTCCTGGAGTATCAATGATATTGAATCTATGACCTTTCCAATAAGCAGTTGTAGCAGCTGAAGTGATTGTAATTCCACGCTCTTGTTCTTGCGCCATCCAGTCCATTTGAGCAGCTCCATCATGAGTTTCCCCAATTTTATGGATTTTACCAGTGTGGAATAATACACGTTCTGTACAGGTTGTTTTTCCAGCATCGATATGTGCCATAATACCTATATTACGTGTGTTTTCTAAACTATAGTCACGAGCCATACTCTTGTTTTCCTTTCTTAATTGTTATTACCAACGGTAATGTGCGAATGCTTTATTTGCTTCTGCCATACGGTGAGTATCTTCACGTTTTTTAACAGCAGCTCCTACACCGTTTGATGCGTCAATGATTTCGTTTGCTAAATTTTCAGCCATAGAATGACCTCCACGTAATCTAGCATATCCGATTAACCAACGCATCGCTAAAGCTCTTGCTCTATCTGGTTTTACTTCAATTGGCACTTGGTAGTTAGCTCCACCTACACGGCGGCTTTTTACTTCTAGTGCTGGTTGAATATTTTCCATTGCTTTATTAAAGACTTCTAATGGTTCTTCTCCAGTTTTTTCTTTTACAATATCAAATGATTTATATAAGATTTTTTGAGCAGTACCTTTTTTACCATCAATCATAATTGTATTAATTAGTTTTGTTACTAATTTTGAATTATATAGTGGATCTGGTAGAACATCTCTTTTAACAGCACGTCTTTTACGCATATAAATCCTCCTCTCCTATTTTGTTACATTTTTAACTTATTTATTCTTTGGTTTTTTAGCACCATATTTAGAACGCCCTTGACGACGTTTTTCAACTCCAGCCGTATCCATAGTACCACGAATTACATGATAACGAACACCGATTAAGTCTTTAACACGTCCACCACGAACTAATACAACACTATGTTCTTGTAAATTGTGTCCCTCTCCTGGGATATAAGCATCGATTTCACGACCGTTACTTAATCTAACACGAGCGTATTTACGAAGAGCTGAGTTTGGTTTCTTTGGAGTTTTTGTACCAACACGAGTACAAACACCACGTTTTTGAGGAGAGTTTTGATTTGTTTGTTTTTTCTCCTTGCTGTTATATCCAATCCCTAATACAGGTGATTTACTTTTTCTGGTTTTTTCACTTCTTCTCTTACGAACTAATTGATTAATTGTAGGCATAGTTTCATCCTCCTTCCTTTCCACACATCCAGGTGTTTCAAAATTATGTTTAATTAAAGATTTACCGAAGTAAACCTTAATTAAAACGTACTATTACTATAGCACTTTTATGCTTATTTTGTCAATAAAATTCATAATTATTTTTTAGAAATAGACAGAACTAAATTTTGAATCGTTTATAACAACAATTCTTTTACAATTTTATCCTTTAATAAATTGATAGAAAATGTCCTACTTCCTACATGGTTAATACTAGCACCACTATTGGATAGATTTTCTTATCATCTATTAAAATATATCTATCATGAAACGTATCATCATAAACAATTTCTATGATATTGTCCTTGATATTTTTTGATATCTTTTTACAAATGCATCCATAGTTTTTATACTTATTTCTGCTGTTATCTTCGTTCTAAGTATTGTAATAAGACTCCCCTTCTTCTGTAAAAACGTACTGGGAATCGTTCTTTATTCCTTTTAACTGCTTGATTAATTGTTTTAGTTCCATTCTAACATCCATATAATTTTGCCAAACCTCTTGTAGTTACCAAATGACATTATTCATCTTCCATATCAATATGTAAATTAAGTTCTTCTTCTGTTGATAAAGATTCTAAAATATTTTTAGGCAAATATTCTTGCAATTCATAAGAACTAACACCTATTGGTTTATTTACATCTCTTAACGCATATTCAACATTTAACTTATTTTTATTTCTTACTAATATTATGCCAATACTAGGATTATCATTGTTTCCTTTTAATATATCATCTAGTGCTGATAAATAATAATTCATTTTACCAACATATTCAGGAATAAATTTTTTATTTTTAAGTTCTATCGCAATATAACAATGTAATTTAGTATGGTAAAATAATAAGTCGATAAAATTTTCATCATCATTAATTGTAACTCTATATTGATTAGCAATAAAACTAAAGCCATTCCCTAATTCCAATAAAGTCATTTTAATTTTTTCAATTAAGACATTTTCTATATCTTTTTCAACATAATTTTCTCTTAATTCTCCAACGTCAAAAATATATGAATCTTTCATTATTTCTTTGGCTAAAGTACTTTGTGGGTGTAAAAGTGTTAAACTAAAATTATTTGTTTTTTCTCCTAATACTTGTCTATTATAAGCATCTTTTTTTATTTGAATTTCCAAATAATCATAACTCCAACCGTTATTGTACGTTTCTTTAATATACCAAAGTTTTTGGTTTATATCTTTTACTCTATCCATGATTATAGTATTATGTGACCAAGGAATTTTATGAGAAAGTTCTTTTAATTCTTCATTTTCTTTAACAGATAAATAATATTTTCTCATATTTCGAAGATTTCGAGGGGAATAACCTTTTGCATGGGGATATTTTATTTTTAATTCAGTTGACAACTCATCAACAAATTTATTGCCCCAAGATATTCTTTCATCAATTATTTTACCTATATGAAAATATAATTCCAATACATTAGTATTTGCATCTTGAAACATTTTCAGTTGAGTTTGTTGTATTTCATTTACTATACTGTCTATTACAATTTTAAAATCACTTGTTTCTATCATATATTTCTCCTATCTAAGTAATTTTGCAGACACGTCTGCAAAATTATAATTACAACTTGATATTGGTTTACCAATATCATAATGTGTTACCATATTGCCATTACATTTGATAAAAGATACATCACAATCTAACATTACTTGTTTTCTCCCATATATCCTTCTTTCTATATCTGTTTGTTCTTTTAATTCATTCATACATACCACCTATAAACATCATACTTATTTTGCCTATAAAATCCTTAAAAGCATGAAAAAAAGTTTTCTTTTTTGAAAACTTTTATTCTATTTCAGCATCTAATCTTTCTAAATATCCTTTGGTGGTATATCTACTTCCACATTTTAAATAAGGACTATAAGTAACTTTATTTCTTTCTTTGATAAATGTTACATATCCAGAACAAGTAACTTTTGAATCTTTAATATCATGAATTGGTTCTATATATTTATCACGAATTAATGATTTTACAGTGACAGTAATATTATCATCTTCCTGTAATTCATCTCCATAAATAGCCTCATTGTATTCTCTAGCTGCCTTTTTCATTGCTGTTTCTATATCTTTATAAGAAGTATATTCTTTTTCTTCATTTTGAATTGGTCTTTTTTGCACTGTTGAATTATTAGTACTATTATTTCCCATAGACTCCGAAAGTTTTCTAAAATTCTGATTAATTAAAGATACTATTAAAAGTAAGCAAAATAATAATATTCCTATTCCAACTAATAGTTCTTGTAATCCCCAACCTTTATTATCTAATTTCATAAGCATCACCTAAAATAAATTTCTTTCTTTAATCTCTTCTTTAAAACTATATAATTTAGCAGGTCTTCCATTTCCACCTACATTTTTATCCCCAGTATCTTCAATTAAACCTAGTGTAATAAACTTCTTTCTAAAGTTTCTTCTATCCATAGTAACATTTAAAATTTGTTCATATGCTTTTTGTAATTCAGGAAGCGTGAAATCACTAGGAAATAAGCTTTTTAAAACATTACTATTCACAATCTTTTTTCTTAAAAACTCAATGTTTTTCTTTAAAATTCGAGCATGGTCATAAGCCATTTTAGGAACATCATTAATTTTAAACCAAGCTGTTTGTATATCATCTCTATCTTCTCTTTTAAAAAGTGCTGAAACATTATCGATTAAACCTATATAGGAAATAGCGATAATGCGGTCATCTGGGTCTCTATCTAGATTACTAAAAATATGACATTGTTCTAGATAAACATCCTTAAGTCCTAATTTTACTTCAATAGAATCTATAATATTCATCTCTATTGTCTCATCATTCGATACAATTCCGCCTGGTAAAATCCAATACCCTCTATATGGCTCGCTCTTTTTTCGAAGCAATAATACCTTTACTTGGCCTTGCTCTATTGTAAAAATACTTACTAAACTTTCTAATATATTATAATATTTTCCAGGGTTAAAATCCATTCTATCACCCCTTTGTGTTAAATGTACACAGTTAATTATAATATAGTTGAAATGAATTGTCAAACAACTATTTATAATACTTTTTATACAAGATAGGAACTTCATGTAAATAAGGAACATCTGGCAATTCTGGTATACTAATACTAGCTACGATTTTTTTAATAATGGGGTCCACATCTTCTCTTTTCTTTATATATCCTAAAAACTTTTTTAAATGAAAATTACGAACTGGTAAGTTTAATCCAGCTTCTAAATACATCAACCACAAAGCGGCTTTATCAGCATTCTCAGAATCACTTAAATATGTAGTTTGTTCATATCGATTCCATAGCTGTCTTCTACTATACGCTACTAAAATATTAGAAGTAGAACAACTGGTTATGTCATCAATACACCAACTGTCTACATCTAAGAAAATAGGCTGTTCGTCATCCACAATTAAAATATTATTATAGTAACAATCTGATATTATGATGCCATACTGTTGGTGTAATATTTTTAGTATCTCACTAATTCTTTGATACATCTGTAATACTTTTTTAGGATTTTCTTTGTTTATTTTTGTCCACTCATCCAATTTTACTCCATTTTTAAAATATGTCATCCAAAATCCAATTCTTTTTTTATGTGGAACAAAAATCAAATCTTCTGGAATAGCTGCTATTTGTTTCAGCTGTTTTTGATTCATTAAATAATTTAATAATTTTTTTTTACCTTCTATACCTTGGTGAAAATAAAAATTATAAAGAAGTTTGAAAATGTTTTGTTCATTTGGAGACAAATATAGAATTCCGTCTGCTCCACCCAATAAAGTTGATTTCAACGTTTTCCACTCTGCTTTTTCCATCACTTTATAACCCATATTCATCCCCTTTCTAATGCCTATTATATTAACACAAATTAAAAACATTTCAAAGAAAAAGGAATAACATGTATTCCTTAATGGTTCTATAATAAATAGTGTTGGTGAAAAAATCTGACACTATTTTTAGGTAAACAAAAATGAGTCATATCAGAAACTTATGATACAATGTAATTGACT
>JAAWNF010000042.1 GCA_022798795.1 Bacilli bacterium | reverse complement strand
CAATAAGTCCTTTCGTATAAATTTTTGTTTCAATTAATATTTTATACGACTTATTGCTTTTTTGTATATAAAAGGTGTCACATCTATTGTAACGCTACAGTTTGAATTTAATAATCTTTTTTTATTATTCCAATTTTATAAAAAAAACATTATAATAAAAATAAGTTGGTGAGAAATATGATAAAAGAAAAGTTATCTTTGGTTCCTAATTTACCAGGATGTTATTTGATGAAAAATTGTGATGGAATTATTATTTATGTTGGGAAAGCAAAAAGATTGAAGAATAGGTTGAGTTCTTATTTTAGAGGAACACATACTGGAAAGACAGCAAAGTTAGTAAGTGAAATTGTTGATTTTGAATATATGGTAGTAGGAAGTGAAACTGAAGCTTTTATTTTAGAGATTAATTTGATAAAAAAATATGACCCTAAGTATAATATTTTACTTAGAGATGATAAGAGTTATCCATATATAGAGCTTTTTACAGATGGTGTTCCTAGGTTATCTGTTGTTAGAAATATTCATAGAAAAAAAAGAAATAAGCAGCACTTATATGGACCTTATCCGAATGTAACAGCAGCAAGAAATACTGTGAATTTATTAAACCGAATGTATCCTTTAAGGAAATGTACTACTTATGGGAAGAAGCCATGTCTTTATTACCATATTGGAGAGTGTTTGGGATATTGTACACATGAAATTGAGACAGAACAAATTCATAATATGGTAAATGATATCATTCGATTTTTAAAGGGAGACCATAGTTTGATTACAAAAAAAATAGAAGAGGAAATGTATTTGGAAAGTAGTAAAATGCATTATGAAAAGGCAAAGGAATTAAAAGAGTTATTGGATTATATTAAAATAACTTTGACAAGGCAAAAAGTAGAAATTGGAGATTCTATTGATAGGGATATATGGGGATATTTTGTAGAAAAAGGATATTTATCCATTCAAGTGTTTTTTATTAGAGGTGGGAAAATATTGGAAAGACATTCTAAGATATTTCCTTATGTAGATGATATTTCAGAAGAGATGATGATGTATATTGCTTCTTTTTATGAAAAAAATGTAATTCCTCCAAAAGAAATTTTGGTACCAGAAATAATAGATGCAGATTTACTTTCGGAATATTTAGAAATATCGGTAAAAGCGCCTCAAAAGGGAGAAAAAAAACGCATTTTAGAGATGGTTTGTCAGAACGCAAAAATTGGATTAGAAGAAAAATTTGAGTTAATAAATCGAGATGAAGAAAGAACTGTTTTAGCAAATGAAGAGTTGGCTAAAGTTTTAAATTTGAAAAAATTAGATAGAATTGAGATTTTTGATAATTCAAATCTCTTTGGAACGTTTAATGTATCAGGAATGGTTGTTTTTAAAAATGGTAGACCTTCAAAAAATGATTATCGGAAATTTAAAATTAGTGTAGACCAGAATGATGATTATGGAACTATGAGAGAGGTTATGTACCGTAGATATTTTAGAGTTTTAAAGGACAATTTAGAAAAGCCTGATTTGATTATTGTAGATGGTGGTATTGGACAAATGCATATTGCAAGAGAGGTATTAAGTAGCTTAAATATGGACATTATGGTAGTAGGATTAAAAAAAGATGATAAACATAGTACTAGTGAATTACTTGCACATGAGCCAATTGAAGCAATTAAAATCGATAAAAAAAGTAATTTGTTTTATTACTTAGAAAGAATGCAAGATGAAGTCCATAATTTTACAATCCATTATCATCAGCAATTGAGGAGTAAAGGGTCACTTGAAAGTATTTTGGATATGGTAGAAGGAATCGGAGTAAAAAGAAAAAAAGAATTGTTAAAAAAATATAAGACAATTACGAAGTTAAAGGAATTGAAATTGGATGAATTAAAAAAGTTACTTCCAGATAATGTGGCAAGTAATTTATATGAGTTTTTAAAAGAATATGATAACTAGTAAGCGTTTTGTTGTAGCAAAGCATCTCTCTTAGTGTTGACAATTATGGTCTTACTATGATATAGTATCACAGCTAAAAAGGTGGGGAACAAAATGAAACAAAGAGATTACAATAAAATAAGAGCGTTGGTATGGGAAGAAAGAAAAAGTGGAAATATGGATAGTTTAATTGAACTAAGAGATTTTCTAAATGAACAAATAAATTTAGGTAAACCTGATATGGAAGAAATTATCCAAACGAGTTCAGAAGAGGAAAGACCTGATATTTTAAGTTTAGAATTAGAAGAATTTTTAACAGTTCCAACATATGGTATTAAATTTTTTAGAAATGACCTTGTGAAAGCAATTAAAAAAATAAAAAGACTGAAACGAACTGTTCTTGTAGTTGATAGTATAGGTATTGGAAAAAATATTTTGTTGCAAGAAAAAGGAGTAGGGGCAAGAACTGTAGGAAAATATGAACATGCTTTAAATAAATATGGTTATTCTTTGAATCGACCATTGTCAGAAGAGCAAAAGGAACGTTTTAAAGTTTATCAGAAGAAACATACTATAGTATAGTATTGTAAAATATTATGGTAAATTATGGAAAATCTATGAAACTGTTTGAACTTGGCTTTCAAAACATGATATAATGTCATAATTTGGAGGTGAAGATATGGAGAAAGATATAAAAATTTTTGGTTGTTTACCAGGTTTGATAGAGATACCAGCAGATATGTTATTATATTGGACATTGAAGGCAACAAATTTTAAAGGTACTATTTCAGAACGGGAATTGCAAAATTATAGAGTAGCAATTTGTAAAGCGTATGATAGACTCAGACCGAATTTGAAAGAAGTTTTAGGATTTAATTTCCCATATGCAAATAATTATCAATCTGAAGTATTTGAAGCAGTTTCTTTATCTAATGGAAAAATAGGATTTAGAATTGCACAAAAAAAAGGAAAAAAAGCCAAGGAACTATTAGAATATCGTTTGGTAAAATTGAAAGCTTTTGAGCGAGGGCAAAGACCAATCGTGCAAGAAATGTTTGCTATGGCAGAAGAATTTTATAGAAAAGAAAACATTGTGAGTACTTTACAAGAAAGGAAAACTATGAAGCAAAAAGTATTTCAGATTGTTCAAGGGGTTCAATTAAAGTTCAATCCAAAGAAATAAGCCATTTGTGGTTTTTTTTTGTGAATTTTGATATAATGGAACTATCAAAAGAAGTAGAATGGTCGTGATAACGTGGCAATTATAAAAGTAATGGATGAAATATTAGCAAATAAAATCGCAGCAGGAGAAGTAGTAGAACGTTGTGCTTCTGTTGTAAAAGAACTTGTAGAAAATAGTATTGATGCAGAAAGTACAGAAATAAAAATTGAATTATTGGAATCAGGAACAAAAGAAATTAAAGTAACAGATAATGGAAAAGGAATGGAAAAAGAAGATGCTGTATTAGCATTTTCTCGCCATGCAACTAGTAAAATAAAAGAGGAAGATGATTTATATCATATTGACACATTAGGCTTCCGTGGAGAAGCATTAGCGTCTATTGCAAGTGTTAGTGATGTGACTCTTAGAACTTCTATTGGAGAAGTTGGAACCTATGTCCATATCCAGGGTGGAAAAGTATTAGAAGTACTCCCTAGTGAAGCAAGAAAAGGAACCATTATGTGTGTAAAAGATTTATTTTATAATACACCAGCTAGGCTAAAACACATGAAAAGTCTTTATACGGAACTTGCGAGTATTACAGAATATATTAATAAACTAGCACTATCTCACCCTGATATCAAATTTATTTTGACGAATAATGGAACAAATTTATTGAATACAGATGGAAGTGGAATGTTATTAAAAACAATCAAAAGTATTTATGGAATTACAGTTGCTAGAAAGATGATAGAAATAAAAGGAGAAAGTGATGACTATATGGTAGAAGGATTCATCTCTTTACCAGAGGTACATCGGGCAAACCGAAATCATATGGTCACTTTAGTCAATGGCAGAGTTGTTCGAAATACAGAATTGAACCGAATTATCAATGATGCATACCATTCTTTTAAACCTGACAATCGGTATCCAATTACAGTACTAAATATTACAGTAGACCCAAGTTTGATTGATGTGAATATTCATCCAACCAAAATGGATATTAAATTTAGTAAAATGGAAGAATTAATCAAATTAATTGAGACACTCATTAAAAGTGTTCTTCATAAGAAAACTTTGATTCCAGAAGTTGTTTTAGAAGAAACAAAAGTAGCATCAAAACCGAATCATTTTGTAGAATCTATTCGAAAACCAATTTATCAAGAACAGAAATTGGAGTTTGATATAGTAAAAGAACCTGAATACAAAGAAACTTTAGAAATGAATTCTGATTTTGTAGAAATAAAAGAAGAACAGGAAGAAATTATATTAGAACATCCAGAAGTAGTAGAAGAAAAAAAGGAGCGTCTTCCAGATTTATATCCAGTGGGACTTGTACATGGAACTTATATTATTTGTCAAAATGATTTAGGAATGTATTTGATTGACCAACATGCAGCAAAAGAAAGAATCAATTATGAAATGTATAAAAAGAAATTAGGAAATCCTAAAGAAGGTAGTATTTCACTTTTATTTCCGTTTACAATGGAATTAGCCAATAATGAATATATTATCCTAAAAGAAAATTTTGAAATAATGGAAAATATGGGCTTTGAAGTGGAAGAATTTGGAATTAATTCTGTTATTATAAAAGCACATCCAACTTGGTTGCCAAAGAGTTATGAAGAACAAGCAACTAGAAAAATTATTGATGTAATTTTAGAGAAAGAAAAAGAATTTACAATTGAAAAATTCAATGAAAAAGTAGCAACTATGCTAAGTTGTAAAATGGCTATTAAAGCCAATATGAATATAAGTCAGGAAGAAATGGACGCACTAATTAAAGATTTAAGACTTTGTGACAATCCATTTAATTGTCCACATGGAAGACCAACCATTATATTTTATTCCAATTATGATTTGGAAAAATTATTTAAACGAAGTGGTTTTGAACAAAAACAATAAAATCTTTGACAAAAAGTATGCTGTGTGCTAATATAATGAAAGTAATAAAAAGGGCAAAAGAATAGGGAGAGAAGAGAATGGAAGAAAATATGAAAAGATTACCATCAAAAGAAAAAATTTGGCAACAATTTTACCCAGACGGAGCTTGTATAGAAAATGTTCCTGAATGTACAATATATCAATATATTTATGACAAGAATAAAAAACATATGAATCAGATTGCACTTGAATTATGGGGGCAAAAAATTACCTATCAAGATTTATTTAGAACGGTTGATATTTGTGCTGAACTATTTGAAAAATATGGCATAGTAAATGATAATAATGCATTAGTGTGCATGCCAGCAATACCACAGGTAGTTTCATTATTTTTAGCAGCTAGTAAAAATGGAGGACGATTAGATATTATTGCACCTACGTTCTCAAAAGAACACTTATTAGATGTTATGAATAGCTCAAAATCAAAAGTATTGTTTTTATTTGAAGATTTCTATGACAAAGAAATAGCGGATGCAATTGAAAAATCATCAATTGAAAAAGTAGTTTTTATCTCATCATCAAGTTTACTTCCAACAGGAATTAGACAATTAAAGCAAGCAAGAGATTTTATTGAAATTTTAAAAAAGAAGAAACTTCCGATACCCAAAAATGAGAAATTCATTTCTTGGCAACAGTTTATGAAAGAAGGAGAAAATTTAGAAATTCATGAGGCGCACCCATATGAAAGAGATAGAGACCTTGTAACTGTATATAGCAGTGGGACAACAGGAGAGCCAAAAGGAGTTGTACATGGTAATGAAGCTTTTACTGCTATGATATGTCAACATGAGGTATCAGGAATGCGTTTTGAAAGAGGAAATCTCTTTTTCTCAGCAATTCCAACTTGGTTTATGACTGGATTATGTAATTGTATGATATTACCATTAGGACTAGGAGTTACTGTTTTATTAGATCCTAGAATTGAAGACAATGAAGCAATGGCTAAATATTTTGCAACTAGAAAAATTCATTATACAATCTTTCCAACAACTAGATTAATGGCCATGTTAAAATCGAAACAATTAGAAGTTAGTGATTTTCGTCATGTAATTTATTATGTAGCGGGAGGAGAACCATTACCTATAGGAACAGATAGATGGTGTAATCGCTTTTTAGAAGCACATTATTCAGAAATGGCTATGCAAAAAGGTTATGGTAGAACAGAAGATGGGGCATGCCTAACTGTTACAAATGAGAATTTTAATATAGCAGATTCTGTGGGAATTCCACTTCCTTGGGTAAATATGAAAGCAATTGATATAGAAACCTCAGAAGAAAAAACCTATAATGAAAGAGGAATTTTATTGGCGTCAACACCTTGTAGAATGAAACGATATAAAGACAATCCTGAAAAGACGAAAGCTAATTTTTCAACTGATGAAAATGGTACTGTATGGGGGAAAACGGGAGATATCGGTTTTATTGATGAGCAAGGTGGAATTCACGTACTTGGAAGATCAACAGATTATATTTTAGGGCCAGAAGATGAAAAAATATATTTATTCGATATTGAAAATGTATTATTTCAAAATGAGGCAGTAGTTCAATGTGAAGTAATAGGTTTAGAAATTGAAAATGGTGCAAGAGAAGTACCAGTTGCATTTGTTGTTTTAAGTGAAGAATATGCGGGTCAAGAAGAAGAAATTTTATTTGACTTAGATAGGCGATGTAAAGAGGCGTTCAAAAATCACCCTGCTTCTATTCCATATGGATTTAAATTTAAAACAAAGTTTGCACGAGCAAAAGCTGGAAAAAGGGATATTGCAGCTCTAAAAAGAGAGAGAACAGGATATGCAAAGCCAATGGATGGAAAAACTTATTCTTATATTACATTACCAGAAGATGGAAGTCCTGTTTTGGATTTGGAATCAATGCAAAAAGGAGTTCCTTTGGCAGAAGTACCAATGGAGCAGGAAAAGGGAAAAATCTTAAAATTGGTTCAAAAGTTTCTTACAGCATAATATAACAATAGAAAATTCAATAGTTTCTATTGTTTTTTCTTTATATTGTAAGTAGAACATGATATAATGGTTATAGTAAAGAATGGAAGTGTTTGATATGACAGATGGTTTATTATTTCGTTATGGTTGTTTAGCATTTAGTATTTTATTAGTAATTATTTATTTTTCTAAAAAGAGAATTAATACAATTGAAAATAAATTATATTCGTGGATAATTGTTATAAATTTATTTGGATTAATTATTGATATTAGTTGCCATTGGGCACTGAAGATAACTGATTCTGCACCATTAATTGCATTTGCTATATTGCGATTATATTTGGTTTATTTAATTAGTTGGCTAGTAATATTTACTGTTTATATTCGTTTTATTTCCTATCAAAAGCAGCCAGAAAGACAGAAACAATTAATAAAAAGCATCAGAAAAGAATGGACTATTATTTATTGGATTTTAATTGTCGTAATGTTTTTACTTCCAATGCATGTTTCTTATAATGGTACAAATGGATATACTTATGGAGCTAGTATTAATATTATTTATGTAGCAAGTGGGATTTGTATTATAGCATGGTTACGAAGTTTATTGAAAAATTTTAAAAATATAAAACAAAAACGATATTTGCCACTTTTTGTCTTTATTGTATTTGGTGCTGTTGTTGCAACAATACAGATGCTAAATCCAAGTATTATATTAATGACTGGAATGGAAACTTTTGTGTCCTTTATGATGTATTTTACGATTGAGAATCCTGATATTCAGTTATTAAGAGAACTTCATAAGGCAAGAGAGTATGCAGAAAATTCTAACAATGAAAAGTCTACTTTTTTATTTAATATTACTCAACAATTACGAGAACCCCTTAGAGAAATAAGTCGTTTAAGTAAAGAAGCATTAATGGAAAATGATAGTGAAGTAATAAAAAATAATTTAACAGAAATTAAATATTCATCTAAAAATGCACTTTCTTTGGTAAATAGTGTATTAGATATATCAGAATTAGAAAATCGAAAAATTTCTATTACAGCTCATAAATATCAACCAGCTAATTTATTTAATAGTTTAGTTCGCGCTACAAAATTACAAGCCAAAGAAAAAAGTTTAGAGTTGCGTTTTAATTACGACCAAAGTATTCCAGAATATTTAAGTGGAGATTCTTTACGATTAAAGCAGATTTTAGGAACTTTACTTGAGAATGCCGTAGTGTATACTAGCAAGGGCTTTATTGAAATTACAGTTAATTCAGTCATTAAATATGATGTATGTCGATTAATTGTTATAGTAGAAGATTCAGGAAAAGGAATAAATGTAGAGCAATTAAATAATTTATTTGATAAGAGTAAAAATGACCTTTCAAAAGGAGTAGATGATAGTCAGAAAAATTTAGCATTTATAAAAACTTTAGTTGATTTAATAGGTGGAACAATTACTGTTAATAGTGAAGTTGGAAAAGGAAGTAAATTTGTAGTAGTAGTAGATCAGAAAATACCTATTAAACAAGAAAATGAGTTATCAAAAGCAGTTAAACAGTATGAAAATATTTATGTAAATCAAGACCATGTTTTGATTGTTACATCAGATGAAAAAATAGAAAAAAAACTATCTACTTTATTAAAAAAATTTCATGTTGATTATAGTGTTGTAGCAAATGGACAAGAATGCTTAGAAAAGATTAGAAAAAAAGAAAGCTATCAATTAATTTTGATGGACGAAACATTACCTAAGTTAAGTAGTGTTCATACTTTTGATAAATTAAGAACAATTGACGGTTTTAATATTCCAGTAGTACTTATGACAAAGCATAAAGATATAGAGACAAAAGACACTTATATTAATATTGGTTTTTATGACACAATTGGAGTTCCTATTATAAAGGATGAAGTAAGGAAAATTTTAGATAAATATATTAAAATGAAATAAAAATGGAAAGGAAAGATTCATGGAAAATGTAAATTTAGAAGCTATTTATGAACAATGTATAAAATTAAGTCATCAAATTAAAAATCCAATATTAAAGGAATGTTGTGAAAGAATATTGCACGATTATCAGGATGCCATCATGAGAAAACCAGCATCATTAGGTAATTACCACTATTTTAGAGGTGGACTTTTATGTCATATGTATTGTGTAACCAAGAATGCATTATCTATTATGGATTTATATACAAAATTAAAAGTTGATTCAGATTTAATCATATTTGGAGCTTTATTACATGATATTGGAAAAGCAACTGAGTATACAGATTTTATGCATAATCAAGCTGGCTATATTTCGAATGATTTTGAATTATTAGGACAGTCTTATAAGAGTATGCATATTATAGAATCGTATTTGTCAAAGTTTTCTTTAGATGTTGAATTTAAAAGCCAAATATTACACATTATTAGAGCAACACATGAAGAAGAAAATGTATCAAAAATGTTAGAAGCAATCATAGTACAATATGCTGACAAATTAGATAAAAAAATGTCATCTATTAGTTTAATGTTTAATAAAGCAAAAAAAGGAGCCCAATTTGCGTTAAATGAAAACGAACAAGTATATAAATCATTAAATGAGCAATATGCGAATACTTGGTATTTTGAATAAAGGCTTAGAATCTATTTTGTAAAAGAGACTAATTGAAAGTAATTTACTTTTTATATAGTCTTTTTTGATTATTTTTATAATATAGGAACTGAACTTAGATGTAAGAGGAGAGGAAAATATGGAATTAAAATTTTTAGGAAGGGGAGCATCACTAAATCCAAAAGAGGGAAATAATTTTGCTTATTTTATTGAGAACAATCAAATCTTTTTGATAGATTGTGGTGAAAATATATTTGAAAGGCTGATTCAAAAAAGTTTATTAAAACATATTGAAGCAATCAATATAATGATAACACATACCCATTCTGACCATATTGGTAGCTTAGGTAGTTTAATCACATATTCTTTTTCTACGTCATGAGTTGATATATTATTATTTATAACCATATCAACAAACTTTTTCTTTTCTTCTTTTGACCACATTCTATTTGCTTCTTTTCTTTTTCTTGACATCCATATTCTCCTTATCTTATTTTTATTATACATTAAAAAAGTAGATCACGAGTTTTGAAGTGAACCCAACTTTTAATACTTTTAAAAAGTAGACAAAAAAGATTAAAATAGTATCTTGAGAAAGGAGGTACTATTTTTATGGGTAAACATTTCAACTCAAGTATAAAATTAGAAGTATTAAATAAATATCTTAATAATGAGGGATCATTGAACACTTTATCACGACAATATGATATTCCACGTTCAACCATATACAAATGGATTAAGCAAACTCGTGATGGGAAAGATATAACAATAAGGCAAAAGGGTAGCGGTAGAATTAAAGAAGAAAATATAGATTATAAAGAAAGATATGAAATATTAAAAAAATACCAAGCCTTCCTAAAGGCACAACGAGAGAGAAAGTAATATTTATTAATTTATATATTAATAAATATAAGCTTTCAAACATGTGTGCTGTTTTAGAAATAAGTAAAAGAACTTATTACAAATATAGAAAATCTGATGATCCAGATTATTTAGATTATTTAATGATTAAAAATATATTTAATAAATCTAAAGGTACATATGGATATCGAAGGATAACTGAAGGCTTAAAGATTGAATATGGTGTAATATTTAATCATAAAAAAGTAGCTAGAATAATGAGAAAGTATTGTTTAAAACCAGAGTATATTAAAAGAATAAGACCAAATAATTATAAAAGAATTGAAGAAAATGTTCAACCTAATATATTAAAAAGAAATTTTAAAGCAGATAAAATAAATCAAAAATGGACTACAGATATTACATATTTGATATTTCAACAAAAAAGATTATATTTATCCACTATTCTGGATTTATATGATAGAAAAGTAGTTGCATATAAAATATCAAAATTTAATAATAACAAGCTTGTTATTGATACTTTGAATGAAGCGATCGCAAAAAGAAAAGATGTATATGGACTTATCATTCACAGTGACCAAGGATTCCAATATACATCTTTTGAATACAAATCCATTTGTAAATCTAACGGAATAACTATTTCTATGAGTAGAAAAGGAAATCCTATAGATGATTCGCCAATGGAAAGCTGGCATGGTATCTTAAAGAAAGAAACCTTGCACAATAATAATATCACATCTTTACAAGAATACCAAAAACTTGTAGAAGATTGGATATTATTCTACAATAACGATAGATTGAAATTAAAAAGACCTAAGAAATAAATTCTTAAGTCTGCTTTTTTATGTGAACTATTTGGGGTTCACTTCAGTTTGTGTCTACTTTTATATTACAACTCCACATAAATGTCCGAGTTTTCTATCAATCTGGTGTCCATAATGAGATTCGAACTCATGACCTTTTCCTTCGGAGGGAAACACTCTATCCAACTGAGCTATATGGACATAATAATATTCTAACACAAAAATATAAAAAATAAAAACCGTTAATAAATAACGGTTAATGAACAATATGGTGGAGAATAAGGGATTCGAACCCTTGACCCCCTGCGTGCAGGGCAGGTGCTCTAGCCAGCTGAGCTAATTCCCCAAATTGGTGTCTCGTACGTGATTCGAACACGTGACCCTTTGATTAAAAGTCAAATGCTCTACCTGCTGAGCTAACGAGACATATCATAAATAAATGGCTGCCTCGGCTAGATTCGAACTAGCGCAATGCCACAGTCAAAGTGTGGTGCCTTACCGCTTGGCTACGAGGCAAAATCCTGTATAAATAAAGTGGTGGAGGGAGATGGAGTCGAACCATCGAACCCGAAGGAACAGATTTACAGTCTGCCGCGTTTGACCACTTCGCTATCCCTCCATAATAAATGGTGCCGGAAATAGGACTTGAACCCACAACCTACTGATTACAAGTCAGTTGCTCTACCAATTGAGCTATTCCGGCAACAAAAATGGTGGGCGATGTAGGACTCGAACCTACGACCCCCTGCTTGTAAGGCAGGTGCTCTAACCAACTGAGCTAA
>JAAWNF010000003.1 GCA_022798795.1 Bacilli bacterium | reverse complement strand
TTCATTATAACCTAAAAGAATATAAAAAAAAAGAGTTTTATAAAAAATTCTCTCTTTTAAAAACAAATAATTGCTCAGGTAATAGATAAATATTTTCGTTCGACATTGTTACCTTTTCCACAGTAGTTTTAAATTTTTTAGATACATCTTTTAATGTATCTCCCTCTTCTGTGACATAAATTTGGACTCCTACTCTTGGTATTAGCAATTCTTGATTTGGATAAATGTAATCATCTTCTTCTAATCCATTTATAAGCGCAATATCTTTGGCACTTGTTTGATAGAGTTTTCCTATTTCATACAAATTGTCTCCTGCTTTCACGCGATAACTTTGAAACATATTTGCTTGATTATTTGGAATCACAAGATTTTCCCCTGCTCTTAATTCATGTCCTTCCAGAAATCCATTCAATTCACATAATACTTGATACTCCATATCCAACTTTTCTGCAATGCTTTTTAATTCTTCACCTGGTAATACTTGATATACTTTATACATATAATACACCTCACTATAATGTATGTATCATGTAAGATTTGGACTTTATTTTATCATTTTATTACCTTTTATTTAAAATATCCATTTTGAACCATCTTTGTTTCATTGACTACTAAAAAGGCCTTATCATCTAATTCTTTGACAATTGACTGTAAATGGTTAAACCTTTTTTTATCAATTTCAATAAACAACATCAATTTGTCTTCTTCTTGACCTTTTACATTAATGACTGAAACAGCATATCCTTCTTTTCTCAAGCTTTCTATCATAGAAGATTTTTTTATACTTGTAATAATTTGAACTCCAAAGTTTCCAGGAATAAATTTTTGAGAAATAAAACCCCCTATATAAGTTCCTGTTGCATATCCACCTGCATAAGAAATAGCAATAAAAATACTTGTAAGTTCAGTATTCATTGCCTCCTGTACAATGATAAACCAAATCAAAACTTCAACAAATCCAATTAAACTTGCATATCCTTTTTTACCTTTTACTGTTAAAACAGTTCTTACTGTTCCAAGCGAAACGTCCATAATTCTTGCACAAAATATTTTAATACATAATATGAAAAGTTCCATAAATACACTCCTATCTTAAAATTAGTATACCATATTATTAGTATTACTGAAAAGCACTTTTCTATTCTTTATTTTTATTCTACTATTTTTCTTCCTAATAATATTGCAGATTTTAAAGTTCCATGGAATATTAATTTATTATCTTATAAAACTCTGATTACTTTATGTCGAAAAATGTGCTAAAATAAATATGGTGATAAAATGAAGAGAATAAGTTATTTGGTAAAAAGAATTTTTAATATGGATTATAAACGTTTTTTTCGTACAATTAATAACGTAAAAGAAAAAACAGGAAAGTCAAAATTTTTTATTTTTTTTGATATTGTTTATTGTGGATTTAAATACCAAGCTGGTTATTTAGATTATCTTTTATTTGAAATGTATGAATTAAATAAAAATCAAAGAAAGACAATTTTGACAAGAGGCATTAATAATTCCTATATCAAAAAATATAATGACAAAAACTATACTTATTTGTTTCGAGAAAAACAGGAATTTAATAAAATGTTTAAAGACTATATTAAACGTGATTGGATTTTACTAAATGGGTGTAACCAAGAAGCTTTTGATAATTTTATCAAAAATAAAAAAAATGTATTTGCTAAACCTTTAAACGGAACCCATGGAGACAATATGCAAAAAATCAATATTCATGAATGGAAAGATAAAAATCTTTATCAATATTTAATGGAACAACATTTATTTTTAATAGAAGAATTAGTAATTCAGAATGAAATTATGAATTCACTAAATCCTAGTTCTATCAATACCATTCGAGTAATTAGCATTTGCAAAAATAATAAGTCAAAAATTATTGCTGCCTATTCTAGAATCGGTTCAGGAAAAATAGTAGATAATTTTAATGCTGGTGGTATGGTTGCTCCTGTTGACATAAAAAGTGGAAAGATTACTTATCCAGCTGTGAATAAAAAAAATATAATTTTTACCAAACATCCAGAAACAAATATTTCAATTGAAGGATTTCAAATTCCAGAATGGGAGAACGTAAAAGAACTAGTGCTAGAAGCTGCAAAAGTTGTTCCTCAAGTTGGGTTAGTTGGATGGGATGTTGCCATTTCTGAAAAAGGACCACTTTTAATTGAAGGAAATGAGTTTCCTGGTCATGATATTTATCAACTACCACCTCATAGAAAAAATGGAATTGGCATGCTTCCTGTATTTGAAAAAGCAATCAATAACAAAAAATAGAAGATTTCAAAGTTGAAGTCTTCTATTTTATTATTTCAATAATTCCGTCTTTAACATCTTTTAAATTTTTTCGGATAATAAAAATTTCTACCAATTCTAGAATTGCATATACCAAAATAAACATTCCGATTATTTGAGTAATTAACATCGCTCCTTCAAATGGGTCAAACAGTAGTAATAATCCCCAAATAAATGTAATTGCGGCTAATATCATAGTTGATATCCAAGCTTTATTATTATACATTTTCAATTGAAACGCATACTGGATTTTTGTAACACTACTAATGATAATCCACATTCCTAAAATAAAATGAATAACACTTGCTAAAGCTTTTGGATTTAAAAATAGAGAAATTCCCACAATAACACAAATAACACCTAGTATCAATTCTCCACTCAACATTGTATATCCATTTCTATTTGTAAAATATTTAATTAGGAAAATTGCACCACTTACCATTATTAAAGAACCAATTGCATAAGAAATAATGGCCATTGTTGTATCTGGTTTCATGATTAAAAATAATCCAATTATAATAAAAAAAATGGAAGATAAAATAGACATCAAAAACATTTTTTTAAAACTTTCTACCATGAAGTTTCCTCCCTTTCCTCAATGTCTTTATTTTATCTTAATTTTTTGAAAATTACAACTACACATTCTTTTTTTTGATGTATAAAAAAACTATTTTGATACGTCAAAATAGTTATAGATACTTTTTCATATTATCAATTTGCTTTTCCTGAAACTTATGAAGCTCCTTCGCCAAATCTAATATTTTATTATCTACTTTCTTTTCATATTGGTCAATTTTCTTACTCATTTCTAAACTTCCCATAGTTAATCCTTTTATAAGCATGTCTGCCATACTAGCATCACTATTATCATCTAATACTTCTTTTTTCATACTAATGCTAACACTCATTTTAGCCATAAATCCAGTTTCTTTTTCTTCTATTTTGAATTTGTCAAATAATTTTAAAGACTTTTCATAAAATTTCTCATATTCTTTTAAAATATTATTTAGTTCTTCCTTAATTTTATTATCTTTTCCATGTAATTCTTTCATCAATTCGGTTGTAGAATATTTTCCCATCTCAGCTGTTTTATAAATATACTGCAATAATTCTTGATTATTTTCACTCAAAGTACATTCTCCTTTCTATCTCTATTATGATAAAAAAGATAATTCTTATTCACTGTTTTTCTAATGCTATCAATTTTTCTTTTCTATTTAAGCCACCAACATAACCCATTAAGGAACCATTTTTTCCAACTACCCTATGGCATGGAATAATAATTGGAATCGGATTATTATGATTTGCTAAACCTACTGCTCTAGAAGCTTTTTTATTTCCGATCATTTCTGCAATTTGTTGATACGTTTTTACTTCACCATATGGAATTTTCATTAAAGCATTCCATACACATAATTGAAATTTTGTTCCTGTCAACACAATTGGAATGTCAAATTTTTTTCGCTTTCCATTAAAATATTCTAGAATTTGACTTTGACAATCTTTTAAAAACTTACTTTCTTTTATAGGAATTTCATTATGGAGGTTTTCTTCAAATGATACTTTTTTCAAACATTCCTTTTCTTCTATTAACTCAATGCTACCAATAGGAGTTTCTATTAGCATCCTATTCATATCATACCTCATTTCTAAGCATAAATTCTTTTATTCACTAATACTTTTTAGTTTTCTATTGACTATTAGAAGAATTTTCCTGTAATATATTTTCCAAAATTAGGTATTTTTCTAATAATAATTGATTTAATATTTCCAAATCTTTTCGTGAAAACTCATCTGATAATTCAATTTTATGAATTAATTCTTCTAATGGCTTTATTACATTTTTCACGTAAAGAATATCTATTTGTTCTTTCATTCTACTGCTCCCTCCACTTATATTATACCTTATTATTAGTATATCTAACAATTTATTATATATATTAAATTGTAACAAATCAGTTAAAAGGTTACAATGTTGGTAGCAGTGAGTAGTCAGGTGGTAAAATGAAATTATATAATAATAACAATAAAAATGAATTGGCTAAATTAGTAGGTAGTAATGTTCGTTATTATCGCAATTTATATAACTTAAATCATAAAGAGCACATTACACAGGCTGCTTTAGCAGAAATGATTGGTGTAAGTACAGGACTAATTGGAACTTTAGAATCTGAAAAACAAATGGTTAGTGTTCCTGTTTTATGGAACATTAGCCAAGTTTTAAATGTTCAAATGGACCAGTTATTCGAAGAACCTAAAGAAAAATAGAATCAAAGATACTAGTACTTGTCAAGCACTTACTAAATAAAAAGATAAATTAAGTTGAATATTTTAGTCGATACTGTACAGGTGACAAGTATCCTAATTTCTTTTGAATACGTTCGTTATTATACCTATGAACGTATTTTTTTATTTCTTCTGTTGCCTGGTTTCTAGTTAATTTATCGAATTGACATAACCATTCATGTTTTAATTGCATAAACCAATTTTCTATTGGGCAATTTTCCCAGCAGTGTCCACGATGTGACATACTTCTAATAAAGCCCATGATTTCTGCCATTTCAACGTATTCATAAGCAAAATAAACAGAGCCCTGTTCTGTATTAACTATAGCATCTTTATTCGGCTTTAAATCTTTATAACTTTCTTTAATTAAGTTAACATCATTGTTATTTGATGTAGAAAGTGATACAATTTCTTTATCGAAGTAATCTTTAATAACTGATAAATTAAGAGCTATTGATTTATTAAATAAAATGGATGGACAATATTGAAAAAGTCGAGGTTAATCAAGTTGATACCGATGGATTTATTGACCTTACCACCGAAGAACTTAGACGATTAGCATATTCTGAGAAATATATAGGCACTCAAGAAACCTAATAATAGCCCCTATAAAAAAATGTATTCTACAACCTACATACACCGACACCTTACAATCAAAGAACTGAGTAAATCCTATATACGGATGGAGGACAACATATAAAAATACTATCCCCTCTGCATAAGCAGAAAAAGGATAGTGTTTTTTTCAATATCCACACGCCCCATATATCCACATAATTTATTTTTTTCTATGTTTTTTTGGAAAGTGCTATTTTTTATATTTCTTCATTACTTCAATACTTCTTTCATACACATTACATATGCCTTTAAGTGCTTCAATAATCGTTATGTCATCTTGTGTCTGACTATAAAAGAATTTTTTATCTTTTGAAAATTTTATAAATTTTTCACTCTCAGTATCTTTAAATATGCTACCAACAACAACATCTTTAATATTGTAATTATTAATAATTTTTTTATATAATTCTAAATCAATAATAGTGGTATTTACTAATACTGGCTTAATGTATAATACTATTGGTATATTAAATTCTTTTAAGTTATCAAAAGTATTAAATCTTTTATCAGGACTATCGGTATTTTTTTCGATTTCTTTCCAATTACTAATTGTAGAATTACTAATCAAAATAACTAACTGACCATTATATTTAATATGTTTAGCAAGTTCCTTTATATCATCTGCAAGTATTTCTTTTTTAGTTGATAATTGTATTTGATTACCATTTTTCAAAAAATATTCAATTAATTTTTTAGTATGATTTATATTTGTATTGTCCCAACATTCTGAAAAACAACCAAATGAAATAAGTGTATCTTTTGTTAATTCAAAGTTACTTTTTTCTATCTCTATTAATATCTCATCTGAAGTAAGTGTTTTTGAACACACTTTATTATTAGAATATCCTAGTTTAGGTAAATAACAATAAGCACAACCGCCAGTACAACCTAAACTGGTATTAATAAATAATCGCGATTTATCATCTGAATATAAATAACCTGTATCAATCATTACTTCCCTCTTTCTATAAACAAATTCCCATACGACTTTTTCGTTTTCATATCTACTCATTATATTTTCTTTCAAGCTAATTTTTTCAAATTCATTAAAGTATTTATCAAAATCTGAAATATCAAAATATCTTTTACAATATTCTCCGTTAAAATAATAGTTTCTTTCAAGCTCAATATTTTTACTATTCTTTTGATAATTTGAAGTTGAGTCAACCCTACCTATAATATAACCACCTTTTACTAATATACGGTCTATTTCTTTTAATATAGTTTTTGTTGTTACATCATCAAAGTAGTGTATGCTTAAATCTACAATAACAATATTAAATTCATTATCTCTCAAAGGAAATTGTTTTGTCATATCAAAAACCATAGTTTTTAAATTAGGGTTATTAGCATTTAATTTACTTATAATATATTCTGAAAAATCAGTTGCAATAATATCTTTATATCCTAATTTCAATAACTCAATAGAGTTGTATGCTGCTCCACAACCTAATTCTATTATTTTGCTATTTTTATCAATTAATTTTAAGTATTCTTCTAAAAAATTATCATATTCAGATGTGTAATTACTATGTATGTTATCCCAAGTAGAAGAATAACTAACTACATTATCATTATTTTCAAATATTGATTTTAAATCATTTAATGTTTCTACAAAAATCTTATTATTAATATCATCAAGTGATAAATTTTGCCATTTATACTCGCTTTGACTAGAATTATCAGATATTAATTTTCTTAAAAATTGGCTAGGTAGATTTTCAACATCATATAAATAAGATTTATTATATTCCTCTAAATATATATATGATTTGTTTTTATTATACTCGTCATTTCTAAGTATATTTAAGTTTATAGGTGATTTGTTTAATGTGGTAGATACACTTTGATTAATTGAATTGTTATATGGTAGACAATGCAAATGAGCGTGATCTATTGACCCTCCACCATTATTATTTTCTGTTGAGCCGTGTTCAAAAAACATTGTATCTAATGAATATATATCTTTAAAAGTTGTAGAAACGAATTTTTTTGATACAATCTACTTTAATTTTTTCTTGTAAAGATAATTGATTAAAATTATAAATATGTTTATTAGGTATTATTAAAATATGACCTCTAACTAGAGGAGCAATATCGACAATAATATAAAAATCTTCATCTTGATATATTATTGACTCTGTTTCAGGTAATTTTGCCACTTTATTATTTTCAAATTTCTTATTACAAAATAAACAGTTTTCATCTTTATACATATATTCCCTCCTTACATTTTAGCATTTAGAAATACCTATATTAAAATTATACTATATATTATCAATTTTTAATATCTGCTCAACAAAAAAAGCAATTTTTAAAAAAATGCCTCTTCTTTAGTGTCTAAAACTGTATATTAATCGCGAAACTGCCTACAAAATAAAGCGTGTTTTTCACGTAATGGTGTAACGACTTCGAAAAGTTAGATATAAAATTAAGCAACTCCCAGTTCACTTAAACATTTCTTTCTAAAATCAATTGGAGTTGTTTTTAATCTAGTAATTATCTTTGTTTCATTATAACATTTTATCTAATCATGAATCTCTTTTGTTAATTCCGCAGAACTTTCATATTTATATTCTTTATTATACTTTTTTACCTAATCTAATGCCGTTTTAGAAAATAGAAATAGTTTTGTTGCTCTTCTATATGTTTTTCTTTCTCTATTTAAAAATGGTTCTTCTCCATTTATATAAATTAACTAGATATTTTAAATCATCTATGTTTTTTGTATTGTATAATTCACATACAAGTGATAATGACTTTCCTTCTATTACATGTTCTTTACACATTTGAAGTTTTTCTTCTATCGTTTTTTTCATTAAAAAAATGACTCTTTCCAAGTTTAAGAATATATTTTTATATACATTCTTTTTCCAACTTTTCGAAGCCATTTCATCCACAAATGGCACGGAAACTGAACGAGTTTCCAAATTTTATTTGTTATATGAATATTACTTTTATTATCTTCTTCTTAAGTTAGTTTGTTCAGTTTCAGGATTAGCCTTATTTACTTTAGATATAAATTGATTAATAGTTTCATCATCAAAAACATCTATTCCAGTTAATCGTGTTATATATCCAAATTTATTTTTTGAGATTTTAATTTTATTGCCATTTTTTCGTAATTTTGACAATATATTAGTCCCAGTGTTGAGACTATTAACGGTTATTTCTGTAGCTCTTGTGTAGACTTCTTTTATAAAACTTTCGGCAATTCCATCTCTAAAATATGGATTTTCTTTTAGTTCATTAATTTTATCCACTAGAGCAAATGCTTGATGACTTGATAAATATACAAAATCATTATCCAAATTAATCTTTACTCCTTATCATATATTAAAAACTCTAAAATTTAGAGTTTATTTGCATCTGGCAGGGGTAGCAGGAGTTGAACCCACATCAGCGGTTTTGGAGACCGTTATTCTACCATTGAACTATACCCCTAAAACAAATCACAGATAAAGTATATCATAAAAGTATTAAAAGCACAATAAAAATTATTCATTTCAATCGCAATTATAGGTAACATTTTTTTGAAATACAAAAATTAATGTATAGAATATGTCAATTGTTTGTTGAAAGCATATAGTAAATTAGGTGATAATATGGGAGTAATAAAATATACAACCAAAGAAAGAGATTTACTTGCTAGACTTATGAGAGCTGAAGCTGTAGGTGAGGGGAATTTAGGAATGCTTATGGTTGGTAATGTTGGAGTAAATAGGGTTTTAGGAAATTGCCTTACTTTCAAAGATATTACAACAATTTCAAAGATGATTTATCAAACTCCTGGAGGTTTTGAAGGAAAGAATAGTCCTTTATTCTTTAGTAATCCTACTACCCAAGAAAAAAATTTAGCTGACAGAGTTTTAAAAGGTGAATATTACCATCCTGCT
This sequence comes from Bacilli bacterium, assembly GCA_022798795.1. Taxonomy (GTDB): domain Bacteria; phylum Bacillota_I; class Bacilli_A; order RF39; family UBA660; genus MGBC102946. Next base: position 48,242 of record JAAWNF010000003.1, on the reverse strand, counting down.
ACTCACGCACTTTGGTTTTATGCTCCTAGTAGTGGAGCAGCTTGTAAAGCCACTTGGTGGGACCAGGAAAACGCTGGTCGATACAAAAATCATTGTTTTTATAGACCTGCTGCAGGAGCATGTCCTGAACTATATTAAAAAAACCTTTAGTAAAATTCTAAAGGTTTTTCTTTATTGTAATTCTTCCAATTGTTCACAAAACAAAGGCGCTAATTTATCTAGTTCATTCTTATCATTCACTTCAACAATATATAATCGATTGTCTTCTTTTTCTTCCTTTACAACAGCTACTTGTTCCGTTACATCTTCACCATCAGCAGATAGTTGTAATAAGTAGTCATAGGAATTTCCTTCATAAACTGCCTTCGCTACTACAATGTATTTTTCATTATCATCCAAGGTTAGAACAGTATGAAGCTCAATATTCATCATTTACTCATTCCTCCCTTTTTTAATTCTTTATTTAATTGATTTATAACCATTATATTAATATCTGTTGCATTTATCCAGCCTTTTTCTATATTAGGATTTAACTGGTCATTTGCAACTGCCATAAATTTTCCCTCTGAATCCCCAATAGAGCATCCTAAAGCAATATTATAAGTACCTATTTCTAAATTCATATTTTTGGCAATAGTTTCTAAATCTATACCATAATCTGTTGTCATGTAAATTGGTGTCCCAGTGTAATCTAAAATTGCACCTCTTGTCACATATAAATCTAATTCGGTTAATCCAATACTCTTTGCATCTTTTTGGTCTTTCTGCTCTATCACATCCATTGGATTAGTAAAAATTGCAGCTTTCTCTCCAAGCTTAATTTTATCTCCAATTGATGGCTTATATTTTTCTGGCACTGTTATCATTTTTCTGATTTGATTTCCTATTTTTTTTGAAATATTTGTCATAGAATTTAAACTAGAAATCAACCATTGCTTCATTTTATCTATTTTTTCTACTATATGTGCTTTTGCTGGCTCAACTGATATAATTTTGCGTCTTTTCTTCTTCTTTCCAGAGATTACATTTTCATCTTCAAATAAAATTTCTGGTTTCTCTGGTATCGCAGGAATTCTTCCTCTTGCTTTTGCACGTTCTATAAAAATCGTTTCTAATTCATCTTTTCCTTTGATATGGTCTCTTGTATGTTGTAATCCATTTTCTGCTTGTCTTATTTGCTTTTCACATCTTTCAATCTCTGCCACTTCAGACAATCGCTCATATATCTTACTAAAATCTACTTGACTGGCAAAAGTTTCATAATCTTCCCTAGTTACGACTCCAGCTTCATATAATTTTCCAACTTTAGCAACTCTAGAATTTATTAATTTCTGAACATTTAAAGTCCTGCTTGTCAATGTTTCATAACTATCAATTGGACTTCCCATGACTATTTTTCTAATTAAATGAAGCACTTTTTTTTCATCTACTTTATCGAGTTCTAATTGATTTGTTTTAATATATCCCTCATAAGCGACCACATATCCCTCTGCATCTTTCGCACTATGCGCTAGCTTCAAATTTTCCATTAACCGCTTACGACGTTTTGTTAAAGCATCTCGCTTGGCCATTAAGTTTGGAAAATCTATTTCTTCTGCATGATTGGCATCTAAAAAATGAGAACAAATCGTCATAAACTCTGCATTTAAATCTGCAAAAGACATTTGTGAATTCCTAAGATTCGTCATTCTTATATGAGCTTGACTTTTTTTACTTTTGAGTTCTGCTTCCTTTGTTTCTGCCTCTTTAATTTTTTCAAATTGCGTTTCTACTAACTTGACATCTCTCTCATAGTCTGTAACCTGATTTGTTGCCTGTATTATAATCGCATCAACAAACTGCTGTAATGGTGCTGCCACTTCTATCTCTTTTATATCTTTAAACAACTCTATTATACAATTTTTCTTATTAGTAACATGAGTAAGAATCATCTTTCTCTTATCCAATTCTTCCTCTAAAGTTAATGCGAATAAGCTCTCTGTTTCTTGTATTTGCTGTTCCATGATACTATCTAATAATTCTACATATTGTCTAGCTAATCCTTTTATTCTAGCAATAACTTCTTCAATGCGTTCTTTTTCTACATTTTCTTGCATACCTAGCAAGTCTAACTGGTCAATATCTGTTTCTATTTGCTCTATTAAGCTAGCTTCTGATTCCATGAGTATCACCAATCCTCTATTATTATTTCTATTATAGCAAAAAAGTTAAAATATGTAAATCGAAAAAAACAGAGCTTTACTCTGCTTTTTGATTTAATGTCAACATGGCTTCTCTCTCTTCACCATTTCGGTTATAAATAACTTTGACTTTTTCACCAATATTATACTTATATAAATTATATCTAAAATGAGCTACATCCGCTATTTTATCATCATTTACTTTCAAAATAACATCCCCAGCTTTTAGTCCACCTTGTTCTGCTACCGAATTAGGCTCTACATTTACAATAACGGCTCCATAAGTAATATCTTTGTGTAAAGTAATTTCATTTCTATATAAAGCATATGTATTTGTTACATCTAATAGACTTACTCCGACGATTGGTCTTTCTATTTTCTCTCCTTTTTCTAATTTTTCAACAGATGCCATTACTAATTCAATTGGAATAGCAAATCCCATTCCTTCTATTTCATCTTCTACTAACTTTAAAGAATTTACACCAATTACTTCTCCATTAATATTTACCAATGGACCACCACTATTTCCAGGATTGATTGCAGCATCAGTCTGTAATACTGACATAACATAACTTCCATTTCCACTTGAAGATTGCACAGAAACAGTCCTATCTTTTCCAGATAAAATTCCCTTTGTTACAGTTCCTCTATAAGCAATTCCTACTGGCGTTCCAACCGTGAATAAGGTATCCCCCAAATTTAATTCACTGCTATCTCCTATTTCAGCTACATCTATTACTCCATTAATATCCATCGAAAGAACAGCAATATCTGCATATTCATCACTTCCCAGAACTTTTGCATCTACAGATTGTCCTTCCATATTAACAACCTTTACAGAAGTCGCTCCTTCTATGACATGATGATTTGTAATAACATATCCTTCTTTATCATTTTTCTTATATACAAAACCACTTCCACTTCCTGTCTGTCTTCCATTTCTATAGGATTCTATTACAACTACGGCATTATAAATCTTATTTACAGCTTCTTTAATAGAATCTGATTCTGTAATAGAAACTGTTTTTACAGTCTTTTCTATCAATTTTTCTTCCACTGGAACAAATCGAAGTGTTACTAATGTTCCAGAAACTCCTACAAAAAAAGATAATATTATTGTTACAAGATAAATTATTTTTTGTTTCATTTTTCCTCCTTAATCAATATCAACAATATCTCTCCAATTATCTGGAAAACCTATTTTATTCAGTATTGCATTTAATGGAAGTACATCTAATTTTCCATCCAATACATCTATTTCATAACCTAATTCATAAATTAGTTCTCTAAATTCTTCTTCTCTAAGCATTTGTTTCATTATGATGACAAGTGCATACAAATCATTTTTCCCAAAATCATATTCTTCTTTTGTTTGACTAATATCTAGCATATGATGATATTTATTATCAGGAATCACTCTTTGCGTTCGATGGTCATACAAAATATCTTCGTGAGCACATAAATTTCTAAAATTTGAAAGAAGCGCTAAATAAATTGTTAATGATTCAATATCGATATGGTATATATCTGCGATTGTTTCTTGGTCCTCTGCTTTTAATATGCAATATAGTTCAGAAACTATTCCAAATGATAAAACTTTTACTAAAATCCACATTGGTATATAGCCATAATTGCTTAAGTAATGCATAGTAGCTGCATGTTGTTTCCCATTTACTCTAATCTGTCTTTTCATTTTGTTTAGTACGTCATGCACTTGCCTTATTTTCAAATTATCTTGTGTAAAATTTTTAGGGTCTAAATAATCTTTTTCCTTAAAACCATATTTTTTAGATAATGTATAACTAATAATAGATTTAATATTATTCTCAATAATTAATAAATATTTAAACATAATATTTCTTATTTTTCTATCAAATAAAAACATTGCATAAAGTTCTTCAAATGTGGTTCCATCAATAAATCTACTTTCTTTTATTGAACGCATAAACAAATGCCTGTATCCACTAATAAAAAAGTAATTTTCTCGAAATAATATTTCTTTTGCTTTCTCTAAATCCTCTATGATTAGTCCTTTTGATTTTAATATTTCTATTTGCTCATCTAAGGTTTTGAATATCTTGCCACCCATATTACCACCTATTATTCATTATATCATACAATTAATGAAATAAATATGTTTTTTTTGTGGTATTTTCGTGTGAATTTATATATAAATCATCAATAATTTCAACATTTTTTTATACATCTATATCCCAAATTTTGATATTTTTTTATAAAAAAAGCAATCATATAAAAATACTATATATTGCTCTTAAGCGCTTCAACTCCAATCAGATTAAGAAAAATATCGAATAATTCCATTTAAAATTGTAGTAGCTACTTTATCTTGATAGGTATCTTGAGTCAATAAATAACGGTCATTAGGATTACTCAAAAATCCCACTTCCAAAAGAACACCTGGACGCGTAATTCTCTTGTGCAAATACATGGAATCCGTTTCTTTATAATTACGTTTTGAACCTAAATTTTTTTTAAATTCTTCTTGCATTATTTTAGCTATTTTTTCATTTTCAGAATTCACATCATCGTAATACGCTTCTGCTCCATGCCAACTACTTGATGTTTCAGCATTTAAATGTATTGATAAATATAAATCACAATTTGAACGATTAATAATATTAGAACGTCTCGATAAATCACTGCGTTTTCTATTTATAGCATATGGAACCGATAAATCATAATCACCATCTCTTGTTAAATATACGGTTACTCCCAAATCTTCTAATTTTTTCTTTAACTTTTGTGCTATTTTTAAATTAATTGCTTGCTCTTCTATTTTTTTATATAATGCTCCTGGGTCAGCCCCTCCATGTCCTGGGTCTAAATAAATGATTTTATTTTTCAAAACCTTTGGTTTTTCTTCAGCATTTACAAAATTAAAGCTGCATATGCATAGCAATAATAGAATCATCATTCCTAATTTATATTTTGCCATTTTCTTCACCTATAGAAATATATTCACATAGATTACCTGATTATTCTAAAAAAATAAACACCAAGGAAAACTTTTGGATGGTTTTCCTAAAAATACCAACTTTTCCTTTGTTATTGGATGATGAAAAGATAACTCATAAGAATATAAGGCAATCTGTTCCCCAACCTTACTATTTCTATTATATTTTTGGTCACCAAAAAGAGGGTGATTTCTACTGGCAAATTGCACTCTTATTTGATGACTTCTTCCTGTTTTTAAATCAATATCTATAAGACTATATTTTTCTTTGCTATCAAGAACTCGATAATTTAAAATGGCTTCTTTTCCAGTATTATCAATAAACACTTTATTTTTTTTTTCATCTTTTTTGAGATAGTCAATTAGACAGCCTTCCTTTTTTTCAAATTTTCCTTCTACTATTGCATAATATTTTTTTTTCATTTGATGCTTTTTTACCTGTTCTGATAATCTCGCAGCCGCTTTACTTGTCTTTGCAAATACCATGATTCCTCCGACTGGACGGTCCAAACGATGTACCAACCCTAAATATACATTACCTGGTTTTTGATAACGTTTTTTTATATCTTCTTTTAACATAGACAATAAATCGCTATCATGAGTATTATCTGCTTGAACTAATATATTTATTGGTTTTTCTACAACTAGTAAATGATTATCTTCATAAATTATATTAATCATTACTCTGCCATCTTCCATATATTCCACAAGGAAGTACTAGTTCATCTTTTTCTACTGGCAAGCCTACTTCTCCGGCATCTACTTTCCCATTTGGATAAAGAGGCAACAAGGTTGTTTTTAATATATTTTCCAAAACAATACTTGATATCCCAATTGTATAAGAATTAATTAACACAAATAAAGGTTCTTCACTTAAAATCTTTATACAAGCATTAATTAAAGTATAAATACAATCTTCAAACTTCCATACTTCCCCATTGGGTCCTCTTCCATAACTTGGAGGGTCCATCACAATTGCATCATATTTATTTCCACGTCGATATTCACGTTCTACAAACTTTAAACAATCATCCACTATGAAACGAATAAAATGATTTTCTAGACCTGATAAATGCATATTTTCTTTTGCCCATTCTGTCATTCCTTTTGAAGCATCTACATGTACTACATCTGCTCCCGCCTTAGAACAAGCCATCGTTGCTCCTCCTGTATAAGCAAATAAATTTAATACTTTTATTTTTCGATTGCTTTTTTGAATTTTTTCCATCATAAAATCCCAGTTTACAGCTTGTTCTGGAAATAAACCTGTATGTTTAAAGTTTGTGGGCATAATTTTAAAGATTAAATCCTTATATTTTACTGTCCAAAAATCTGGAATTTTTTTGTAAAACTTCCATTCCCCACCACCTTTATTGCTTCGAAAATAATGTCCATCAACATTTTTCCAACAATCTGTTTCTTTATCCACTGTCCAAATAGCTTGAGGGTCTGGACGTCTTAAAATAATTCCATTCCAATTTTCCAGTTTTTCTCCTGCTCCAGCATCAAGACAACAAAAATCCTTCCATTCGTCACTTATTCTAAGCATATTATTTATACCTCACTTCATGTTCTAATCGTTTTAAGTCATCTACTGTTCTTTGGTAGTCTTGCTCACTAATCGTTTTTCTGTTTTCTAATGCATGATTATTATCTAATGTTTTACTTTCATTGATACTTTTTACATTTGATAAAATTTCATTATAATCTCTTTGACTCATTTGTCCTTGGAAACGATTTAAAGAACTTAAAACTTGGTTTTTTTTAGTTGGGTCTACAGACATTGCTTTCAATTCTGATACTGTTCTTGATAAAGAAGGGTTTTGATTAAAGTTAACTTGTTTTTGAAATACTTGATTTCCAAACATATTCTGATTTTTTAAATCCATATTCTCACCAATTAAATTATATTATAAATATTTTTAGAATGCAAGGAAGGCTTAATTATCTTGATACAAACTATCTTTAATTGATTTATTAAACTCTTGCAAAATTTGGTCTAATACTTTATCACTACAGTGTTCTCTTATTTTATTCATATTAAATATAAAAATTTGATTATTTCCTAATATGTTTTTTTCTATTTGATATTTATGAATTAAATCAATATCATTCAATGATTCTAAATTTTTTATATCTTCTTTTCTATATAATCCATATTGATTACAAAGTCCCAATTCTTCTGGACATTTATAGCAAAAAGATAATAATAAACTATTTTTTATACCATCAGATTTTCTATCCTTATAAGAGTTATATTTCAATCTCACTATTAATTCTCCTGCTATCCACTCTAGTTTTGCCTTCATTTTTATACTTTCTTCTTTTTCCGTTATGAAATCAATAGTAAATAATTTTTCCTCAGTATATATTATTTTTTCTTTGACTTTGATAGGAGTTTTCCACAAATATTCTAAAAATTTTTCTAGTATATCTACATTATCTCTAAAAAAATGAATATCTTTTTCTTTCACTTTATCACCTCAGACAAACTATACCAAAATCTTCCCAGAAAAGCAAATGACGAAAATTTAAAAATAGTGTTGTTTTTGAATGAAATGTTTAAAAATGACCAAACAGATTTTACAAAAAAAAGACTACAAAGTAGTCTTAAATATAAAGTCCTTCTAAAAAATAATATTTTCCATCTTTTTGTTTTTTAAACACATAACGATATGTTATATACTCTAAATCCCAATATTCCTCATAAATATCTTTTTTTCTGATGTTTTCTTTTATGGAACTATTATAAGTTCGCTCTTGATAAATACTCAAATTATTTTTTTCTCTATCAATAAATCTTATTTTATAATCTATATAAATTATATCTTCCTTTTGATATATTTTTTCTTGTTTTAATTCTACATATTTTCTTGTAGTAGCACAAACTGTTTCTTCAGTATTAATAATGAAACGATATTGATTATCTTCTAATATCCCCTCATAATTAAATTGTTTAAAATTTTCTAATTCAAAATTTAAATCTTCTCCCCAAAAATTTTGATAAATCGTCTTTACTTCATCCTTATTAAAAACATATTCTATTCTATCTTCAAATCGAACTTCTTCCTTATCAAAAAGTTCCTTTTTATAAGAATCATAGAATGCCAATAATAATCTAGTTCTTTCATCTATGTTTTCTATTGAAAAATGGTTCTTTTGATACACACTTTGTTCATTAAAATCAAAACAAAATTCTTCTAATGATAATAAATTAAGATTTTCTGGTAATGATGTCAATTCTTCCAAACTTTCAAATTCCTGATTCTTTTTTCCTTCAGCAAAATAAAAGTTATTATTCTCTTCTTTAAAAATAAATGTATAATGTTCTAATTTTGATTTATTTTTTGAGGCAATATCTTTTAAACTACTTTCTTTTTCTTCTACTGTTTCTAAATGATTTGTAAATCCTTTGTCCTGATAAATATGATAAACAATCTTTTCTTTATTACTAGAATCTTCAATGTAATATACTATTACATAGTCTAAAACAATTTGATTTTCTATTCTTTCTGCATTTAGCAACACAGGCATAAAACGTTTTGCATAAATTGTAACTTCACAATTCTCTTCTTCTTCTCTTTCAATATAATAAACATTTTCTTCTTCATCATAAGAATAATTTGTATTATTAATAGAAAATGTAAAATTTTTATAATCATCTACTTTTCCCCAATACATTTCTGTATACTTTTGCATATCTTCTGCGCTAATCGATTTTTCTTGATTATCAGTCATTTTTTTATATGCTGTATCCATCTTTTCTGCTAATTCAATATCTTCTACTTTGAAAACTTTTTCATTATATCTTCCCATCATTTCAACAGTATTACATTTCTCTTGCATATTTGGATAAGGAAGTTTTTTTACAAGTTCACTATTAATATCTAAGACTTCATTTTTTACCTCTGGTTCTGTTGGAAGAATTTCTTTGGCTTTTTTTGGTTGGTTTAGAAATAACCATATAACAACTCCGATTAAGATGATTACTAAACTTGTCATAAACTTTAAAATTACCACTGCTCTATTTTTCATTTCTACACCCCTATTCTATTCACTATTATATCATAAGAAAGCTTTTTTTCAGCAAAAAAAAGATGCTTATTTTGCATCTTCCTCAACAAGTTCTAAAATTACTTCTAACGCATCGTCACCTCTACGTTCTCCTAATTTTAAAATTCTTGTATACCCACCATTACGATTTGCATAACGAGGGGCTAAAACATCAAATACTTTCTTTACAACAGTATTATCATTTTGTAAGAAGGCCAATGCTTTTCTTCTTGCAACTAATGAACCATCTTTACCATATGTAATCATTTTATCAACAAACTTACGAACTTCTTTGGCTCTAGGTTCTGTTGTTTTAATGCTTTCATTCATGATTAGGTCTTTTGTTAGGTTAGCAAGCATGCTTCTTCTATGTTTATTAGTACGTCCTAATTTTCTATAAGCCATATTATTCCTCCTAACTATTAATCTTCATCACGGAATCTAAGTCCCATATCTTTAATCTTATCCATAACTTCTTTCAAAGATTTTTTACCTAGATTACGAATTTTCATCATTTCTAACTCTGATTTTTCTGTTAAATCACCCAAAGTATTTACTCCTGCTCTTTTTAAACAGTTATATGCACGAACAGAGAAATCTAAATCGTCAATTGATGTTTCTAATTTTTTCAATTTACTATCTTCTTGTTTTGCATTCATAATTCCTGTTACATCAGCAATCTCACTCAAATCTGTAATGATATTTAAGTGTTCAATCAAAATTTTTGCGCCCAATGCCATTGCCTCTTCTGGGCGAATAGAACCATTTGTTGTAACATTCATCATTAACTTATCATAACTTGCATCTTGTCCAACACGAGCATTATCCACATCATAACTAATTCTTTCAATAGGCGAATATAGAGCATCTATTGGAATATAACCTACTTTATTATTCTCTACATACTTTTTATTTTCATTAGATGGAACATATCCACGACCATTCGCTACAATAAGTTCCATTTCTAGTTTTCCACCTTTTGATAAAGTTGCAATTATTTGCTCTGGGTTAATAATTTCAATATCAGCATCTGCCTCTATATCTGCTGCTGTTACAACTCTTTCTTCATTTACTGATAAATGTAATATTTTATCTTCATTAGAGTGATTTTTTACTACTACATTTTTTAGATTTAATACGATTGTTGTTACATCTTCTACTACTCCATCCATTGATTGGAATTCATGCATAACTCCTTCAATTTTAACTGCTACAATAGCACTTCCTGGCATACTAGAAAGCATAACTCTTCTAAGTGCATTACCAATTGTTGTTCCAAATCCTCTTTCTAAAGGTTCTAATTCAAATTTTCCAAAATTATTATTTTCAACATATTCTGTTATTTTATAAATTGGTTTTTCAAAGTTTAACACTCAATCACTCCCTTTCATTATCCACGTGGACGTTTTGGTGGACGACATCCATTATGTGGAATAGGTGTCACATCAGAAATTGAAGTAATTTCTAATCCAGCAGTTTGTAATGAACGAATTGCTGTTTCTCTTCCAGAACCTAATCCTTTTACGAAAACTTCAACTTTTTTCATACCCATTTCTACAGCTGCTTTTCCTGCTGCTTCTGCAGACATTCCTGCAGCAAATGGAGTTGATTTTTTACTTCCTTTGAATCCTAATGTTCCTGCTGAAGCCCAGCTAATTGCATTTCCATCTTTATCACTAATTGTTACAATTGTGTTATTGAATGTAGAATGAATAAAAGCTTTACCTTCTGGCACATTCTTTTTCACTTTACGTTTTCTTGGTTTATAAGCCATGTTTATAACCTCCTTTATTCGTTTGCATTATTTTTTCTTATTTGCAACTACTTTTCCTTTACCTTTACGAGTTCTTGCATTACGATTTGTTCTTTGTCCTCTTACTGGCAACCCTTTTTTATGACGAGTTCCTTCGTAAGAATTGATTTCCATCTTTGTTTTGATGTTCATATTAACTTCACGACGTAAGTCTCCTTCTGTCTGATATTTATTTAAAACATCACGAACTTTAACTAATTCATCATTTGTTAAATCTCCTGCTTTTTTATTGATGTCGATTTTAGCTTCTTTTAAAATTGTATTAGATAAGCTTCTTCCAACACCATAAATATAAGTTAAAGCAATTTCAATTCTCTTATTATTTGGTATATCTACACCTTTAATACGTGCCATAAAACACCTCCTATATTACCCTTGTCTTTGTTTATGTTTTGGATTTGTACAAATTACTTGTACTTTTCCATTACGTCTAATTATTTTGCAATTTTCGCACATTTTTTTTACTGATGGTCTTACTTTCATATAAATCCCTCCTACTTTCTATAGGTTATTCGCCCACATTTTAAATCATATGGTGACATTTCCACAGTGACTTTATCACCTGCTAAAATGCGAATATAATTCATTCGGATTTTACCAGAAACGTGGGCAATTATAATATGCTTATTCTCTAATTCCACTCTGAATTTTCCGCCTGGTAATACTTCTAATACTTTACCTTCAACTTCAATTACGTCTGTTTTTGCCATCTAATCACCTCTTTGTCAAAATTTGATACCCATCTTTGGTAACTAGAACAGTATGTTCAAAGTGTGCAGAAGGTTCACCATCTGCTGTAACAATCGTCCAATCATCATCCTCTAAAAAAATATTTGGAGTCCCTAGATTTAACATTGGTTCTACAGCAATAACCATTCCTTCTTTTAAGATAGGTCCAGTATTCTTTTTTCCATAGTTTGGTACATCTGGTTCTTCATGGACATTACTTCCCACACCATGACCAACTAGCTCTTTTACTACCCCTAAGTGATGTTTATTAGCAACTTCACTTACGGCGTTTCCGATATCCCCAACATGTACACCTTCTTTAATAACAGAAAGTCCTGCAAATAAAGATTCCTCTGTTTGCTCAAGAAGTTTTTTTAAACGATTATCAATTTCTCCAACTGGATAAGTCCATGCTGAATCACCATGATAACCTTTATAGCATGCTCCAATATCGATAGAAATTATGTCACCATTTTTTAATTTTCGATTTCCTGGAATCCCATGTACAACTTCATCATTGATAGACGTACAAATACTTCCTGGAAAACCATCGTAATTTTTGAATGAGGGAGTTGCCCCTCTGCTTATTATATATTCATAAGCAAGTGTGTCAAGCTCTTTTGTTGTAATACCTGGTTTAATAAAAGATTTCAAATAATTATGAGTATCTCCAGTTATCTCTCCAGCTATTTTTAGAAGCTCTATTTCTCTTTCACTTTTAATTGGAATCATAATTCGTTACTCCTCTTTAAAATAGAAGAAATTTCCTGAAATGTTTCATTTTTGTTATTTGCACTAGAAACACGATATAATACTTTTTTATCCTCATAATATTTTATCAAAGGATTTGTTTTCTCTAAATATGTATCATAGCGTATTCCGAATGTTTCGCTGTTATCATCTCCTCTTTTGATAAGAGTCTGACCACAACGGTCACAAATGCCATCTTGTTTTGGTTTTGCTTCCTCTATAATGGTATTATAAACTGAACCACAATTTGGACAACTCATTCTACCTTCAATCCTTTTAGAAGCAAGTTTCTTATCTACTTCAAGATAAATTACAATTCCTAATTTCTTATTTAGTTCTTCCAAAATTCCTTCATAGGCTTGTGCTTGTTCTATGTTTCTAGGAAAACCATCTAAGATATAACCATTATTACAGTCACTTTGTTTCAATCGTTCCTTTAATAATTCTAAAATTATTTCATCACTAACCAAAGCTCCACTGCTAATTTGATTTTTAATATATATCCCTCTTGCGTCTTCTACTAGAGAAGCTTCACGAAGAAGGTCTCCAGTAGAAATATGAGGAATATGATAAGCATCACACAACATTTTTGATTGTGTGCCTTTTCCTGCTGCTGGAGGAGCGATAAAGATAATGCTTTCCATATTACCTTCTTCTTCCTCTCTTATACCCTCGGCTTATTAATTGACTTTCCATTTGTTTATATGTTTCAAGTGCTACACCAACAACAATCAAAAGCCCTGTTCCACCAAGTTGTACACTTGTTGGCAAACTTGATATAGAACCGAACACAAGTGGAAGTCCCGCTATAAATGCTAAAAAGATAGCACCTACAATTGTGATTTTATTTAAAACTCCACTCACATATTTTTCTGTATCCACACCTGGGCGTACTCCTGGAATAAATCCTCCATTTTTATTTAAATTTTCTGCTAATTCTTTTGGTTTCAATTGTAAATATGTATAAAAATATGCAAAACCGATAATTAATAGAATATACAAGATAAGTCCTGTTCCACTACTCATCGTTAGCCATTTATTTACAAATAATGTAAATCCATCTTTTTTCACAAACTGTGCAATAATAGCAGGTATTGAAAGTAACGCAGATGCGAAAATGACAGGTACCACACCAGCAGAATTAAGTTTAAATGGAATATAACTATTTTTTGCTCCAACACTATTTACAGAACGATTGGCATATTGAATTGGTACTCTTCTTTCAGCACTCTGCTCAAATACTACACCAATCACAATCGCTAAGTAAACAATTACTAAAAGTATAAATTTTACAATTCCCAAAGTTAATGCTTGTGTACTAGTGGTTACAATCAAACTTTGCCAAGCACTTACAAACATTGTTGGAAGACTTGCAATAATACCAGCCATAATAATTAATGAGATTCCATTTCCTATTCCTTTTGCAGTAATTTGGTCTCCTAACCAAAGTAAGAACGCAGTTCCTGCTGTTAAAATAAGAGCAAATTCCATGTAATCAATTGGAGTTCCTCCTTTGATTACAGAAAACGAAAATAAATAACCTTGAAAAAATGCAAGTGCAATTCCAACTACTCTTGTAATTTGATTTAATTTTGTTCTACCTGTTCCACCTTGTTTAGAAAGTTCTGCTAAATAAGGAACAATATCCATTTGTAATAATTGAATAACAATAGATGCTGTAATATAAGGCATTACACCTAATGAGAAGATAGAGAATTTCTCCATTGCTCCTCCACCCATTGCATTAATGAGTTCTAAGAACCCTAACTTTCCGGCATCAAATGCAGATGAGTTTACTCCCGGAACGATAATAGTTGTTCCTAGTTTAAAAATAAATAAACAGAAGAAAGTAAAATAAATTCTCTTTCTTAAGTCTTTATTCTTGGGATTAAATATTTGCTTCATTGTTGCAAACATTTTAGATCACCTCTGCTTTTCCACCTAATTTTTCTATTTGTTCTTTTGCTACAGTAGAGAATTTGTGCGCTTTTACATTTACTTTTTTCTCTAATGTACCATTTCCTAATACTTTAATTCCATCTAATTGATTCTTAACTAGTCCCATCTCTTTTAGAAGTTCTGGAGTAATCACTGCTCCATCTTCAAATTTGTTTAAATCACTTAAATTAATAACAGCATATTCTTTTTTAAATCTGGCATTTGTAAAACCTCTTTTTGGTAAACGACGGAATAAAGGTAATTGTCCTCCTTCAAATCCAGGTCTTACTCCTCCACCACTTCTTGCATTTTGACCCTTATGTCCTTTTCCAGCAGTTTTTCCATGTCCACTGCTTGTTCCACGACCAACAATTTTACGCTTTTTTGTTGCGCCTTCATTTGGATACATTGTATGTAATTTCATACTATCTGATCTCCTCTACTTTTTTACCACGTAAACGTGCTACTTCTTCTATTGTTCTTTGTGATTTAAGTGCATTAAGGGTTGCATATGCCATATTGATTTTTGTATTTGAGCCAAGAGATTTTGATAAGATATCTTTTACACCAGCAAGTTCTAATACTGCTCTAACAGGTCCACCAGCTTTTACTCCAGTACCTTTAGAAGCAGGTTTTAACATAACTCTACTAGCTCCTCTTACTCCAATTGCTTCATGAGGGATAGTTCCATCAACGATAGATACTCTAACTACATTTTTAGTTGCTGCTGCAACAGCTTTTTTAATAGCGTCTGGTACTTCGTTTGCTTTTCCAGTTCCAAGTCCAACTTGGCCTTTTCTATCTCCTACAGCAACAGTAGCAGAGAAACGGAAATGACGACCACCTTTTGTTACTTTTGTAACACGACCAATATTAATTACTTCTTCTTCGAATTGTTTTGGTCTTGGTTCTCTTCTTCTATTTTCCATGTGTTTTCCTCCTTTTAGAATTCTAATCCATTTTCGCGAGCAGCTTCAGCTAAAGCTTTTACACGACCATGATATAGGTATCCACCTCTATCAAAAACTACAGTTTTTATTTTTGCATCTTTTGCTCTTTTGGCAAGTAATTCTCCTACTTTAGTTGCAGCTTCAACGTTTCCACCATTCTTTAGTTTCAACTCTTTATCGATAGAAGACGCACTTACTAATGTAACAGATGCTTCATCATCGATGATTTGTGCAAAAATGTTTCCGTTAGATCTAAACACATTTAATCTTGGTGTATTTACAGTTCCTGCTACTTTAGATCTTACACGTGCATGTCTAGCTTTACGTACATCGTTACGAGATACTTTTTTAATCATAAGTATTACTCTCCTTTACTATTTAAATATTAAGATGCTTTCTTTCCTTCTTTACGACGAACAATTTCATCTTTATAACGAATACCTTTCCCTTTATATGGTTCTGGTTCTCTTATTTTTCTAACATTAGCAGCAAATTCACCAACTAAACATTTGTCAATTCCTTTGATTGTAAGTTCTGTATTACTTGGACATTCTAATGTAATTCCTTCTGGAACTTTTACTTCTACAGGATGAGAATACCCAGCAGTTACTACTAAGTCTTTTCCTTTTAAAGCAAAACGATATCCTACTCCAAGAGATTCTAAATCTTTTTTGAATCCGTTAGTTACTCCTTCAATCATATTACTAATGTTTGCATTTGCAGTACCATGAAAATTTTTATAATTATCATTTTCTCTTGTAACTGTTAATTCATTTCCATCTACTTTAATGTCGATGTGGTTGTTAATTTCAGTAGAAAGTTCGCCTTTAGGACCTTTTACTGTAACAACGTTACCATCTTTTGATACTGTAACATTTTCTGGTATAGTTAATACTCTATTTCCTATACGACTCATAATAATCCTCCTAACTTTCTACCAAATATAAGCTAAAACTTCTCCACCTAATGATTTTTCTCTAGCTTCTTTATCAGTCATAATTCCGTTTGAAGTAGAAATGATGGCAATTCCAAGCCCATTTAGTACACTTGGGATTTCTTCTGCTTTAGCATATACACGTAATCCTGGTTTAGAAATTCTTTTAAGTCCAGTAATAACGCGTTCTTTTTTATCTCCATATTTTAAATTCAATGTAATAACATCAAACTTATCAACTTTTGCTACTTTGTAATCACTGATAAACCCAGTTTCTTTTAAGATTCTAGCAATTTCAGTTTTCATTTTTGAAGCGGGTACTTCAACTTCTTTGTATCGCATTTGATTGGCATTACGTATTCTTGTAAGCATATCTGCGATTGGATCTGTTACCATATATATCCTCCCATCTACTACCAGCTAGATTTAGTAACCCCTGGTATTTGTCCTTTATAAGCTAATTCTCTAAAACAAATACGGCAAATCCCATATTTTCTAAGTACGGCATGAGGTCTTCCACATCTTTGACAACGTGTATATTCTCTTACTTTGTACTTTGGTTTACGACTAGCTTTTACTATCATACTTTTTTTAGCCATAATATCCTCCTATAACTATTTCTTAAAAGGCATTCCGAAACCTTTTAATAAGTCATGTGCTTCTTCGTTAGTACGAGCTGTTGTTACAAATACAATATCCATACCACGAACTTTTACAACGTTATCGTATTCGATTTCTGAGAAAATTAATTGTTCAGTCAATCCTAGTGTATAATTACCTCTTCCATCAAAT
This sequence comes from Bacilli bacterium, assembly GCA_022798795.1. Taxonomy (GTDB): domain Bacteria; phylum Bacillota_I; class Bacilli_A; order RF39; family UBA660; genus MGBC102946. The sequence continues at coordinate 31,129 of JAAWNF010000003.1, read as the reverse complement.
GATTTGTTTGAAATTCCTCTAAAGTCACGTACACGTGGTAATGTAATACTAATTAATTTATCTAAGAAGTTATACATATTTTCTCCACGTAATGTTACTTTACATCCAATTGCTTGACCTTCTCTTAATTTAAATCCAGCAATCGCTTTTTTTGCTGTTGTAGCAACTGGTTTTTGTCCTGTAATTGCTTCTAAGTCTGCTATAGCAGCCTCTAACATTTTACTGTTATGTGCAGCATCTCCAACTCCCATATTGACTACAATTTTATCTAACTTTGGAACTTCCATAATACTTGTGTAATTATATTTTTCTCTTAAACTTGGTACGATTTCATTTAAATATTTTTCTTTTAGGCGGTTCACTCTTAACCCTCCTTCCAATTAGTCAAGGACTTCATTAGATTTTTTGCAAACTCTAACTTTCTTTCCTTCTTTATTTACTGTGTGTCCAATTCTAGTTCCTTTTTTTGCTTTAGGATCTAGTATCATAACGTTTGAAGCATCAATTGGTGCTTCCATTTCTACAATACTTCCAGCATTTCCACCTTGAGGTTTGATATGCTTTTTACGAACATTTACGCCTTCAATGATTACTTTATTTTCATCACGAAGAATTTTTGTAATAGTTCCTTCTTTTCCTTTATTAGAACCAGCAATGACTACTACTTTGTCTCCAGTTTTCAAGTTCATGCTTTTTCCCTCCAAACTATAGCACTTCTTTTGCAAGTGATACAATCTTCATAAAATCTTTTTCACGTAATTCACGTGCTACTGGTCCAAATACACGAGTTCCAACTGGGCTCTTATCATCTTTAATAATAACGCAAGCATTATCATCAAATTTAATATAAGAACCATCTTCTCTTCTTAGACCAAATTTACTTCTAACGATTACAGCTTTCACTACCTTACCACGTCCAACTGTACCATTAGGAGTTGCTTTTTTAATAGTTCCAACAACTATATCACCAATATTACCAGTTTTAACTTTGCTTCCACCTAATACACGAATGACTAAAAGTTCACGTGCACCTGAGTTATCAGCAACTTTTAAACGGCTTTCTTGTTGAATCATATATGAATCCTCCTTTATCCGTTACAGCTATTATAAGATAACTGCTTTTTCTACTATTTCAACTAAACGGAAACGTTTTGTTCTAGATAGTGGTCTAGTTTCTGCAATACGTACAGTATCTCCAGTTTTTGCTTCATTTTTTTCATCATGTGCAGTAAATTTTTTAGAATATTTAACACGTTTTTTGTATAATGGGTCAGTTTTATAAGTTTCAACTAAAACAGTAATTGTTTTGTCGTTCTTGTCGCTAACTACTTTACCAACTAATTCACGAGCTTTATTTTCTTTCATACGTTACCTCCCTATTTACCTTCACGTTCACGAAGAATCGTTTTCATACGTGCTACTAATTTTCTAAGTTCTCTAATTCTTGATGGCTTTTCTAAATTTCCAGTAGCTTGGCTAAAACGTAAATTAAATAATTCTTCATTAGATTCTTCAATTTTTTTCAAAATTTCTTCATTAGACATAGCTCTAATTTCACTATTTTTCATTAGCCTCACCACTTTCTTCTTTTTTTACAAATTTACATTTAATTGGAAGTTTATGCATAGCAAGTCTTAATGCTTCACGAGCGATTTCTTCACTAACGCCTCCAATTTCAAACATGATTTTTCCTTTTTTTACTACTGCAACCCAAGCTTCTGGTTGACCTTTACCTTTACCCATACGAGTTTCTAATGGGATTTTAGTTAATGATAAGTGTGGGAAGATGTTAATCCATACTTTTCCTCCACGCTTCATATAACGAGTCATAGCAACACGGGCAGATTCAATTTGTTGTTGTGTAATCCAAGTTCCCTCCATTGCCATTAATCCATATTCACCAAAATGAAGTTCTTTATTTCCTTTCGTAACTCCATCATATCTTAAACGATGAGGTCTACGATATTTAGTTCTTTTTGGAATGACTGCCATTTTCATTACCTCCCTTATTTTTTGCACCAGGAAGTATTTCTCCTTTGTAAATCCATACTTTTACACCGATTTTTCCATAAGTTGTATCAGCTTCTTTATGAGCATAATCAATATCTGCTCTTAAAGTATGAAGTGGAATGTTACCTTCTGTATATCCTTCTGTTCTTGCCATATCAGCTCCACCTAAACGACCTGATACAGAAGTTTTAATTCCTTTTGCTCCTGCTTTCATTGCATTACGAATCGCTCTTTTTTGTGCAATTCTAAATGATACACGGCCTTCGATTTGATGTGCAATATTTTCTGCAACAAGTGCTGCATCTACATCTGGATTCTTAATTTCCATGATTGAAATTTGAATCTCTTCTTTTACTAATTTTGATAATTCTTTTTTTATTTTTTCAATTTCATCTCCGCCATGACCAATGACAACACCAGGCTTTGCAGTGTTAATAATTACATCTGTCTTTTTAGCGGTTCTTTCGATAAGAATACTTGAAACTGCTGCGTCTTTTAATCTTTTAGATAAATATGCACGAATCTGTACATCATTATTTAAAAACTTAGCAAAATCTTTGTTATCTGCATACCATTTAGATTCCCAAGTTTTATTGATTCCCATTCTAAGTCCTATTGGACTAACTTTTTGACCCATCAGTTATCCTCCTTTGCTTAATTTTTTTCACTTACAATAATTGTAATATGACTTGTTCTTTTTTTAATTGGATCTACATGTCCACGAGAACCAAATCTCATTCTTTTCATTGTAGCTCCTTCATTTACATATGCTTCTTTTACAACTAATTTTTCTTTATCTAAACCCAAGTTGTTTTCTGCATTTGCTACTGCAGAAGTTAATACTTTACGTATTATTCTTGCAGCTTCTTTATTCATGTTATTTAAAATTTTATCAGCTTCGATTACGTCTTTACCACGTACTAAATCGATCACTAAACGAGCTTTACGAGCTGGGATTCTAATTCCCTTTGCAATCGCTTTTGCTTCCATTTTAGTCCTCCCTTCGCCTGCTATTTTTTACCTTTGTCGTCACCATGTCCGCCAAATTTACGAGTTAAAGCAAACTCTCCTAATTTATGTCCTACCATGTCTTCTGTTACATAAACAGGAATAAATTCTTTACCATTATGAACAGCAAATGTGTGTCCAATAAATTCAGGATAAATTGTTGAACGGCGTGACCATGTTTTAATTACTTCTTTTTTTCCAGATTCATTTACTTTTTTAACCTTATTCATTAAACTTTTATCAACGAAAGGTCCCTTTTTTAAACTTCTAGCCATTTAAACCATCCTTTCACTATTTGTTACGACGACGAACAATTAACTTATTTGAAGCTTTTTTGCTGTCTCTTGTTTTATATCCTAATGCTGGTTTACCCCATGGAGTAACTGGTCCCTTACGTCCGATTGGCGCACGTCCTTCTCCTCCACCATGAGGGTGGTCATTAGGGTTCATAACAGAACCACGAACTGTTGGACGGATACCCATATGTCTTTTACGACCTGCTTTACCAATCTTTACTAATTCATGATCTGCATTTCCTACTTCTCCGACAGTAGCTCTACAAGTACTTAATACTTTACGAACTTCTCCACTTGTTAGTCGAAGTAATGTATATCTTCCTTCACGTCCTAATATTTGAACTGAAGACCCAGCTGAACGAGCAAGTTCTCCACCTTTTCCAGGTTTTAATTCAATATTATGAACCATTGTACCTTCTGGAATATTTGCAAGTGGTAATGAATGTCCAACTTTAATGTCAGCGTTTTCTCCACTTTCTACTTTCATTCCAACTTTTAATCCTTTTGGAGCAATAATATATCTTTTTTCTCCATCAGCATATTTAATTAAAGCAATGTTAGCTGTTCTGTTTGGGTCATATTCGATAGAAGCAACTGTTCCAACAACACCATCTTTGTTTCTTTTGAAATCAATGATACGGTATTTTCTTTTTGCTCCACCACCACGGTGTCTAACTGTAATTCTACCTTGGTTGTTACGACCACCATTTTTCTTTAATGTAACAACTAATGATTTTTCTGGAGTTGTCTTTGTAATTTCATCGTTGATTAATTTTGACATTCCACGAGTACCATTGGTCATTGGTTTATATGTTTTAATCGCCATATATGTGTCCTCCTAATTCGTTAGTTAAGTTCAATTGAACTTCCTTCTTTTAATTTAACAATTGCTTTTTTTACTCGGTTAGTCTTCCCTACATAACGACCAACTCTTTTTTTCTTTGGTTTTACGTTAATTGTATTAACGCTTTCTACTTTTACATTGAAAATATTTTCAATTGCTTGTTTAATCGCTGTTTTATTCGCTTTTGTATCAACACTAAATACATAAGTATTGTGTTCTGCTAATTCAGCACTTTTCTCAGTAATAATTGGAGCTTTTATAATACTTCTATAATTCATTATACAAGCACCTCCTCAATTGCTTTTACTGCTGCTTCAGTAATAATCATTTTATCTGACCCAACAATATCTAATGTGTTAATTTCAGATGCTTCAAGTAAAACAACATTTGATAAATTACGAGTTCCTAAAATAACATTGTCATTTAATTCTTCTACTACAATTAATGTTTTACCTTCTGCTTTTAAATTAGCTAAAATATTTTTCATATCTTTTGTTTTGTTTGTTTCTACGATAAAGTTATCTACAATTGTTAATTCTTTATCTAATACTTTGTAAGATAGAGCAGATTTCAAAGCCAATCTTCTTTCTTTTCTGTTCATTTTCTTACTATAGCTTCTTGGATGTGGTCCAAACACAATACCACCTTTAATCCAATGAGGTGCACGAGTACTTCCTTGTCTAGCACGTCCTGTTCCTTTTTGCTTCCATGGTTTTCTGCCTCCACCACTTACTTCACTACGAGTTTTAGTATCTGCAGTACCTTGTCTTAAAGCATTTCTTGTTAATGTAATTGCATCATACAATACAGCATCATTTGGAGTAATTCCCCATACTGTTTCGTTTAAGGTAATATCTTTAACTTTTTCACCTTTTATATTTAATACAGATAATTTTTCCATACTATTCCTCCTTACTCAGTCACTTCAGTAGTTTCTTCTGCAACTGTTTCTGATTCAGTTTCTACAGTTTCTTCTACTTCAGCGCTTTCTGGATTCTCAGGTGTTTTTTCGGTAACGTAAGAAACCAATTCTTCTCTTGCGTTTACTTTATCAGGATTTTTTACAGCTGATTCAATAATTACTAATGAATTTTTAGCTCCTGGAACATTACCTTTAATTAAAATTACATTATTTTCTAAATCAACAGCCACAACCTCTAAGTTTTGGATTGTTACTGTTAATTGTCCCATATGTCCTGGTAATTTTTTACCTTTGAATACACGCATTGGTCTCATAGTTCCCATTGAACCTGGTTTTCTATGATAATGTGACCCATGTCCCATAGGTCCACGACTTTGCCCATGACGTTTAATAACACCTTGGAAACCTTTTCCTTTTGTTACTCCTGTAACATCAACAACTTCTCCTTCAACAAAAGTATCTACTTTTACTTCTTGCCCTAAAGAATAGTTGTTTATATCTACACCTCTAATTTCTCTAAAGAAGCGCTTAGGTGTAGTATTTGCTTTATTGGTATGACCAATAGAAGCTTTTGTCGCTAACTTTTCTCTCTTTGTATCAAATCCAAGTTGAATTGCTTCATAACCATCATTTTCCATAGTCTTAATTTGTGTTACCACATTTGGTTCTACAGATACAACAGTTACCGGAATCAATTTACCTGATTGTGTAAATACTTGAGTCATTCCAATTTTACGACCTAAGATTCCTTTTTTCATAACTTTTCCTCCTAAATTATAATTTAATCTGAATATCAACACCACTTGGAATATCTAAATGAGTTAATGCCTCAATAGTCTCCTTACTTGGATTATTGATATCAATAAGTCTTTTGTGTGTTCTCTTTTCAAATTGTTCACGAGAATCTTTATATTTGTGAACAGCTCTTAAAATAGTGATTTTTTCTACTTCTGTTGGAAGTGGAATTGGACCACTTACTTCTCCACCAGTTCTTTTTACAGTTTCAACAATTTTTGCGCAAGCTGTATCTAAACTCTTGTGTTCAAATGCTTTCAATTTGATGCGAACTTTTGTCTTAGACATATTTATATCCTCCTCTCGCCTATATCCAGTATAGACTTGCTCCGTGTAAAAACCCGAATTCCCTTTTAAATTATTTCACAACTTAACCGGGCGTATCAGCAACCTCACACATCAATGCATGCCACACATTCAAAAGTATACACGATAATTGTATGAAATGCAACACATTTTTATGATTTTCATCAAATTTTTTTAAATTTTTACAGAATTACTATATTGTTTTTTTATTAAAAAAAGTGCTTTTGCACTTTCCTATTTTTGATTCATTCTTTCCCATACTAATTTAGCTACTTCTTCTACTTCTTTTTTCTTATTCATGAATAGATTTTCTCCAAATAATTGCTGAAAGACTTGCTCTATATGTTCCTTTAATTCTATTTCTGTTTTCAGTTTGCTTAACTTTGTTGTTACCTTTTTAATTTCTAGTTGATATTCTCCATTTGCTTTTTCATCTTTGATTAATCCTAATGGATTCCAACGATTAATTTCTTCTTCTACAATTTTATCTTTTTCTGCTTTTGAAAGTTTTTTGCTTTTTTTCTTTTCACATGCCTTTATTATTGATACTATTTTTTCTATCAATAATTTATAATCAAATTCTACCTTGACTTTCTCTACTAACTCCCAAATATTTTTTTCTATATCAGTTTTGTTTTTGGCTTTTTCTATTAAAATATTATTTTCACAATAACTAATTTTAAAATATTGTTTTTGATATTCATAGAGTCCTTTTTTGTTTCTTGTCATTCCTTCTTTTATAAGTGTCATTTTAATCAATTTTATGATTTGCTCTACATTCATTTTCACTTTTTCTTTTTCTGTTGGCTCTCTAACAAGAGACACATATTCTTCTTTTATCGCACCAAATTTCTGATAGTTTTCTTGTGCTTCTTTTAATGTTACTTGATTGATTCCTTCCTTATTTGGGTCATTATTTTGAATGATATTGTTTTGCCAATGACAAACTGGACATGGTTCATTATAATAATGAATGAAATAACCAATAATCGTCTTATTTTGGCAGCAAGCACATTGATATCTTTTCTTTTCATACTTTCTACTATACCCAAAACACTCATAAAATAGTTTTCTTCCTACATAGTTATGCAAATTTAAACATTTATTCCTATAAAAACGATTCCAATATTCTAACATCTTCGAATATCCTTTACACATCAATTCTTTGTTGTTTTTTGCAAATTCTTTTAATTTAACATTTTTTCCTTTTTTTAATTCATTATAAATAACTTCCACAATTTCATATACATACTCTTGACTTAATTGTAGCAAAAATGGAAATTCCCATTCATATAATTCTATTTCTAATAATTTTTTTATGTATTTTTCCCTGATATGCCCATCATAATGTCTTGTATAAATACAATACAATAGAATTTTTTCTGTTTCATTTAAATTTTCGACTTCTTGTTCTATTATTTCAATACGATAGGGAATCGTTACCGTTTCTCTTGTTAACTGATACGTTGTTGTTAATTCACTCATTTTTATATTTTCTATTTGAAATTTGCTTATTAAGTTTATACAATCATTTTTTAATTTTTTTGGAAACATATTTGTTAAATATAAAAGGTTAGGATGAATTTGTTTTGTTTTTTCTCCTACATTAATGCTTTCTTTTGTTTCCTTTTTTTTTAAAATTTCATCGTAGGCTTTTTTCTCTATTTTATATTCTGATACGAACCAACACAAAATTACGAGAGAAATAATCATGAGACCTATTCCTAAAATCATTTCATTTTTTACTACACCAGTTCTAATTAATATTATATATAGTGTTAATCCAATGCTTATTAATATCATAATTAGCAACAACAACGATATCAAAAATGTCGTTTTTGTTTTTTTCATTTTTCTTTGTTCTTTTGAACCAGATAAATTAGCCAGTGCAAAGGATGTCAATAAAACCCCCAAAATTCCAATGCCTATTTTTTTTAAAGTTTCATTACTAACTATTTTATATTTCATTAAAAGGAATGCAAAAATTGCATATATCAACGATAACAAACCAAATAGAAAAATCGTAGCTATTGGTTTACTTTGTTTTTTTTCTTTTTTAATCTTTATATTCATAGTAGCTTCTATTTCACTTTTGATTGCTTTTTCAATCACCTTTTTCGCATCTTTAAATTTGTCTTTTTCTATACAACAAAGAATTAAAGTTATTTTATTTTCCGTTTTATATGTAAAACCATATTCATCATTGGTTGTCATGATATAAGTCTGTTTATTCGGATTTAGACTACATAATCCTAATACTAAAGTATCATTTTCTACAAATAATGTCGTTGAATGTTCATCTTTACTCAGCTTCTCAAAAATAGGCTTTTCAAATCCACAAATTAGAGAGTCTTGTCCTTTGGTTTCTACTTCTACTACATATAGACGAATTAAAGCTGGAGATTTATTTGATGAATAATTTTTAATTATACAATTAAATTCTAATGGCTTATTATTTTGCTTCACCTCAAAATTTCCAAATGGAGTAGAAATCACATTTTTCATACAAAACACCCTTCCCATAACATAATAATTGTTTACTATTCTATCATATTGTTGTTTTCTTTGCTACAGTAAATTTTATCCTTTTTTAAAATAATTAGACCTCTACTCTTATCAATTGCTTTTTAGAAATAAAAAACCCCAGTATGTATCATTTTTTATTTATAAAAAATGTGCTATAATATGGTTATATGATAAAGGAGGTTTTTTATGAAAATTGCTATATTAGGTACTGGAGCATATGGAATCGCTCTAGCTAGTGTCTTAAAACATAACCAACATACTGTCTCAATGTGGTCAAAATTTTCCACAGAAATCGAAGAATTAGAAAATACTAGAACAAGTTCAAAATTACCAAACTACACAATTCCTGTGGATATTTCTTTTACAACCAATATGAAAGAAGCTATCCTAGATAAAGAATTAATTGTAATTGCTGTACCCGCTGCTTTTGTAGATGATGTCGCAAAAGAATTAAATTCTATCTTGGAACCAAATCAACATTTATGTATTGCTAGCAAAGGAATTGAAAATGATACCTGTTTATTTGTCGATGATGTTATAAAAAAATATATTAATACTCAAAATTTAGCAGTTATTTCTGGTCCTTCTTTTGCTGTTGATATTGTAAAAAAAATCCCGATTGGGTTATCTTTAGGAACAAAAAATAAAGATACTGCCACTATTATTGTTCAAGCTTTTCAAAATGAATACTTCAAATTGCGAACAACAGAAGATATTAAGGGAATTGAAATTTGTGGAGCAATTAAAAATGTTATTGCAATTGCTTCAGGAATCCTAGATGGAATGCAATTACCTGAATCAACTAAAGCTATGTTTATTACAGAATCTCTACATGATATTAAAGAATTAATATATAAACTTGGTGGAGATAAAAAAACAATTCTTTCTTTTGCAGGTTTTGGGGATTTACTTCTTACCTGTACAAGTCCTAAATCCAGAAACTTTTCTTTTGGGCAACTGATTGGGAAAAAAATCCCAAAAGATGAAATTGAAGATTACAAATGTTCTACTACAATTGAGGGGCTCTATACTTTAAAGTCTATTTATCAACTTACTAATGACCAAAATGTGGATATGCCAATTATTGATTTGATTTATGATATTGTAGAAAATGGAAAAAACCCAGAAGAATTAAAGCACTTCTTAATTGAAAAAGATTAAAAGAACGTATTTCAAAATACGTTTTTTTCATAAAAAAAGACCAATATGGTCTATTTAACAAAAGGTATTAAGCCCATGAAACGTGCTTTTTTTACTTCATTAGCAATATGTCTTTGATGTTTTGCACATGCCCCAGTAATTCTTCTTGGTAATATTTTACCTTTATCATTACTAATATATTTTTTAACAATTTCTGCATCTTTATAATCTACACTTTTTCCAGCGCACATTTGACAAATTTTTTTCTTTTTTCTATAAAATTCAGCCATGTCTATTCCTCCTTTAGTCTAAGAAGTTATCATCGATTGAAACGCTATCTCCAAAGTCCGCAAATGGGTCATTATCTATATTAATGTCATTCATTGGTTCACCTTGATAATCATATGGAGTTGGCTCATTTGAACTACTCGCACTCCTATTTTGACTTTGTGATTTTGACTCTAAGAATTGAACAGCGTCTGCTACAACATCTGTTGTATAACGCTTATTTCCATCTTTATCATCATAACTTCCTGTTTGTATTCTACCTTCTACAGATACTAGACTTCCTTTATCTAAGAAATTACACACATTTTCTGCTTGTTTTCTCCAAACAATAATATTAATAAAGTCTGTATCTCTCTGACCTTGTGCATTACTAAAACTTCTATTAACCGCTAATGAAAAACGTGCATAAGGCAAATTTGAGCCTGTATAACGTAATTCTGGTTTTCCAGTTAGTCTTCCTATAAGTACAACACGATTCATACAATACCTCTTTTCTACTTTTCAATTTTTGTAACTAAATGACGTACAATATCATTACTGATAAGCGCTAAACGGTCAAATTCTTTAATCGCCTTGTCATCATTTGCTTCTACATCAAAAACAAAGTAGTAACCGCTTTTAAAATTTTTGATTTCATAAGCTAATTCACGTTGTCCCATTTCTTTAGTTTCAATAACATTCGCTCCATTTGAAGTTAAAATACTAGAAAAGTTTTCTACAACTTTTTTGATTTCATCTTCACCTAAAGTTGGTCTAACAATAAACATGATTTCATAATTTCTCATTTTCTACACCTCCTTATGGTCTATTGGCTTATAAATTAAGCAAGGAGTAAATCAATACTCGCTATAGATTATAGCAAAAACAATTACTTTTGTAAAGTCTTCACTTTCATTCTATGAAAAAAGAAGCTTCTAAATGAAAACTTCTTATACATTAAACCTAAAATGACAAATATCTCCATCTTGCATAATATATTCTTTTCCTTCTAAACGCATTTTTCCTGCTTCCCTTACTGCTTTTTCACTCCCATATTCTTTTAAATCTTCATAGCTCATAATTTCTGCTCTAATAAAACCACGTTCAAAGTCAGTATGAATGATTCCCGCACATTCTGGAGCTTTCATCCCTTTTCTAAAAGTCCAAGCTCTGCATTCGTCTGTTCCTGCTGTAAAATATGTTGCCAAGCCTAATAAAGAATATGTTGCTTTGATAAGTTGGTCTAATCCACTTTCTTCTATTCCCAGTTCTTTTAAAAATTCTTTCTTTTCCTCTTCTTCTAATTCTGCTAATTCAGATTCTACTTTTGCACTTACTACAATGACTTCTGACCCTTCTTTTTTTGCATATTCTTTTACTCTTTTCACATACTCGTTATCTTCATCAGCTAAGTCATTCTCACTAATATTTGCCATATAAATAATTGGTTTCCCTGTCAATAAATTAAAAGGTTTCAAAATTTTATATTCTTCCTCTGTAAAATCCATCTTTCGAACAGGTTCATTTTTTTCTAATTGTTCTTTGATTCTATTCAATAAATTATATTCTATGATAGTTTCTTTATCTTTTGACATTCCTGCTTTTTTTCCAATTCTTGTAATTCTATTATCGATTACTTCTAAATCTGCTAGTAACAATTCTACATTAATAATGTCAATATCACGAATTGGGTCTACACTATTTTCAACATGAATAATATTAGAGTCACTAAAACACCTAACTACTTCTACAATTGCATCTACTTCTCTAATATGAGATAAAAATTTATTTCCCAAACCTTCTCCATTAGAGGCTCCTTTTACTAATCCTGCGATATCAGTAAATTCAAAAGCAGTAGGCACCAAACTATCAGGCACATATAAATTTTGCAAAAACTCTAATCTTTTATCTGGGACAGTTACAACTCCAACATTGGGGTCTATTGTTGCAAAAGGATAATTGGCTGCTAATATATTTTTTTTTGTAATTGCATTGAATAAAGTTGATTTTCCTACATTTGGTAATCCTACAATTCCTGCTGTTAAACTCATATTTATACCTCTTTCCTAATAACTATTATACTATATATCACTTGATTTTTAAAGAAAAATCAGCACATAACTTGTACTGATTAAAGTGTTGCATATCCACTTATTCCAAGTGGTAATCCTGCCATATACCAACATATTATAATTAGAACCCATAAACCTGCTACCATTAATATAATTGGCATCATTATTTTCATAGTTCCAAAAATTGTTACTTCTTCACTTGTTTTATTATCTTTCTGTAAAAAAGCTATCATAACAATAAAATAAATAAATAATGGTGTCATGGCTTTTCCAATTCCATCTGAAACTTTAAATATAAATTGTGTAAAATCTGGAGTAATATTTGCCCTCATAAAAAGAGGAATAATAATTGGCGAAGCCAAACTCCATTTCGTAACATTTGATGGAATTAAAATACTCATGAATATAATTGCTACCATAAAACTAATAATCAAAGGAATTCCTGAAAATTGAAAAGAACTTAATACCTCTATAATATTTGTTGCAATCACTTCTCCTAAATTTGTCCATTCTAATACCCCTGTCATAACAGAAGTAAAAAACATTAAAACAAATACATATCCAATATTGTCAAAACTTTTTGACAAATCAAAGCTATATTCATGTGTGTTTTTGACATTGCCAGAAAAATAACCATAGATTCCTCCACAAAGCATTGCAATAATCAAAAAGATAAACATGATTCCATCTCTAAAAGGCGCTGTTTCACTAAACAGTTTCGCAATATATGTATCTTTGCTATTATCTAGTAACAATCCTGACCCTGGGAATCCAGGAATAATCATATATATAACAATTGCTAACATAATTATGAAAACGAAATGACTTGATATTAAGGCTTTTTTTGAAACAATCAAATCATCGTCCTCTTCCATTGGTTTTTTAAATTTTGGTTCTAAAAACTTATGAATCAGCAAACTTCCAACAAAGGCTAAAATTACTGTACTTGCTAACATAATATAAATATTCGATAACAATTGAAATTGATAGTTCTTATCGACATCAATTGTTGCTGCTGCTTGTGTTAGTTGACCTAATTGATAAGCATTAAAATTGTAATAAATACCTGTACCATACCCCAATGTAATTCCTAGAAATATTGTTAATACTCCTAGCATCTGATTTTTTCCTAAATATTTATACATAACACTAACCAACGGAATTAAAATAATATAACTATATTCTCCAATTATAGAAGATATTATACCAAGTAAGAATACCAAAAAAGTAGTCACTGTAGCATTTAGCTTTTTAAATGGAGAAAAAATAGCTTTAAATAGTCCACTCGAGTCCCCAATACCAACTGCGATAAACGACATGATAATTAGAACCAAAGGCTCAAAAGAACGAAAATTAATAACAATATTACCAAAAATATATTTAATTCCTTCTACTGTAAATATATTCTTTACAGTTACTAATGAAGATTCTAATGTTCCATTTACAATTGCAGTTCTATGTCCTTGTATTCCTAGAATAGAAAATAGAGAACTCAAAAACATGATTATAAATGTCAATAAAATAATTGTAATAACTGGTCCTAACATAAATTTCTTTTTATTTTTCTTCTTCATAGTTCCTCCTACTCACTGACTACTTTTTTCATTTTTTTGTTAAATTCTATTCTAGGAAGCATAATGCTTCTTCCACATCCATTACATTTTATTTTAATATCGGCACCAACTCTGGTAACCTCCCATTCATTGGTACCACATGGATGACCTTTTTTCATGATAACAATACTTCCTACTTTATATTCTTTCATTATGTATCACCACCTGTGGATAAGGAATTATTATATGATTTTTATCAAATGCTTGTTTAATCGCTTTTCTAAGAATTCTTTCTACTCCATACTGTTCCATAGATTTACAAGGAGCAACAATTCTATATACAATTCCATTTTCTCCTAAAGATTGCACGCCTAATAATTCTATTTCTCCTTTTAACATTGGAATTTTATCTTGTTGTTCTACACAAAGCATAGATAAAATTTTTTCCACTTTCTGTAAATCAGATTCATATGCCACTTGTACATCAATAATTGCCATAGAATTGTGCATATTAAAGTTTGTTACTTCTGTTAAAGTACGATTTGAAACAATTTTCGTTTCACCAGTATATGCTTTAATTTTTGTTGTTTTTAATCCTAAAGAGATAACTTCTCCTTTAAATCCACCGACCTCTATCCAATCACCTACTCGAAATTGGTCTTCAAAGAGAATAGAAATTCCTGCTATAATGTCTTTTAATAAATCTTGCATCGCTAATCCAAGAACTGCCCCTATTACTCCAAAAGATGCTAATATTGCTTTTGTATCTATTCCATATACGTTTAATATCAACAAAATATCAATAGATAAAATAATATATTTGATAACACTTTTTAGTACAGTCAAAATAGTTTGACGCTTTTTTTGGTCCATTCTTTTTACTGGTGCTTTGGAAAAACGTTTTATTATTTTTCCAATCAATATATAAATTAAAACACTGCAAATAATAATTAGTGAAGGTTCTATAACCTCTTTAATTAATACAACTTCTTTAAAAGTTTCCATATATTACTCCTTCACATTTAAAATTTCCAATATCCTATTTAAGTCTGCTACATTACTAAAATGTATTTCTACTTTTTTATCTTTTATTTTCACTTTTGTATCTAATTTTTCTCTTAATAAATCTTCTACATATTTATAGTCATTGTTACTTTCCTTTTGGCGATGAATTTTAACTTTTTTTTCCATATTTTTATCTGCTGCAATAGACTCTACCTCACGAACTGGAAGTTTTTCTTCTATAATTTGATGAGCCAATTCAATAATTCTTTCCTCTGATTCTAGTTTACTCAAAACTCTCGCATGACCCATACTAATGGTACCATTAGCCACTTCTGTTTGTACTTCTTTTGGCAATCTTAAAAGTCCTAGAATATTTGTAATATGACTTCTACTTTTTCCGATTCTTCGAGATAATTCCTCTTGCGTAATATCTAAACTTTCTATCATTCTTCTATAAGCTTCCGCTTCTTCTATTGCACTTAAATTTTCTCTTTGTAAATTCTCCAAAAGAGCGATTTCCATCATTTGTTCATCTGTAAATTGTCTAATGATTGCTGGAATCTTTTCTAATCCTGCCATTTTACTAGCACGATATCTTCTTTCTCCTGCTACTATTTCATATCCTTTAATACTTTTCTTTACAATAATAGGTTGAAATACCCCATGTTCTTTAATTGAGTTCGCAAGTTCTGCTAAGCTTTCATCATGAAATACTTTTCTTGGCTGATAAGGGTTTGGACGAAGTTCTGAAATATCAAGTTCCATAATTTCTTCTTTAGATGTAGTTTCATAAATTTGTCTTTCCATACTTTCAATATCTAAATTGTCACTATTAAAAAGTTGTTCAAGACCTCTTCCTAACGCTCTTCTACTTTCCATTTCTTTCTAATACCTCCTTTGCCAAATTAAGATATGCCTCAGTCCCTCTACTATTTGGGTCATATGCAATAATTGGCTTCCCATGACTTGGAGCCTCAGATAAACGTACTAGTCTAGGAATAATGGTATCATATACTCGTTCTTTAAAATAACTTTTGATATCTTCTACTACTTCTAATCCTAAATTAGTACGGTTATCTAGCATAGTAAGCAAAACGCCCTCTATGTCCAAAGTTGGATTTAAATTTTTTTGTGCTAACATAATTGTATTTAATAATTGCATAATTCCTTCTAGAGCAAAAAATTCACATTGTACTGGAATAACTACAGAATCAGAAGCGCTTAATGCATTGGTTGTTAAAATGCCCAGAGAAGGTGGACAATCAATTATAATATAATCAAATAATGACTTCGCTTCATCCAAATGTTTTTTTAATTGTCTACTTTTTTGAAATCCTGGGTCCAGTCTACTTTTTTCAATCAATTCTAAATCTGCTCCTGCTAGTACAATATTAGAGGGAATAATATAAAGATTTTTAAATTTTGTTTTTAATATCACTTCATTTACAGTTGCATTATCTATCATTAAGTCATAAACATTTTTCTTTACTTCTCCCTTATCGATTCCTACTCCAGTAGTAGCATTCCCTTGGGGATCTAAATCTACCAATAATACCTTTTCTCTTAAAGCTCCTAAAGAAGCGGCTAAATTAATACTAGAAGTTGTTTTACCAACTCCTCCTTTTTGATTAACTAAGGCTATTATTTTTCCCATTTACATCACCATTTCCTAATTACGTTCTATATCATATTTTATCATAAATATCTATTGATAGCTATCTTAATTTTTGAAAAATCAAAAAAGATATTTTCCAAACTTACTTATACCTTTATTTATATGATGTTATCACTTCTTTTTTCTCCATATAAGGAAGAGATATTATTATATACCCTTTATATCAATGCGAATCTTTATATAATTATTTTCAAGTCTTATTTATATTTTTATAAAAAAAGAAGAATTATTTTTCTAATCCTTCTAATTTTTCTATCAATTCATCTTTTGATAAATCTTCTATCTTTTCAAGCCCTTTGTCTTTGGCTATTTCTTGTAATTCTTTTAATGATAAATCCTTTAAACTCGCTTCTTTAAAATCACTTTCATCTACTTCTTTATCATCATCTGGCATACAACCATGTTTAACAAGATAATCAATTTGCTCTTTTGTAATCGTTTCATATTCTAACAAAGTCGTTGCGATTAAATCTAGTAGCTTTTTATTTTCATGAATGACACTTTTTGCTTTCTCATAACATTCATGAATAATCTTTCTCTGTTCTTGGTCAATTTCAAATGCGACTTGACTTGAGAAATTTCTACTTTTATTGTAGTCTCTTCCTAAGAAGACACTAGATTCTTGATGTTCAAATTGAACTGGTCCTAACTCACTCATACCATATTCTGTAACCATAGCACGCGCTATTTTTGTTGCTTTTTCAAAATCATTATGAGCACCTGTTGTTACTTCGTGAAAAATAATTTCTTCTGCAACGCGTCCTCCAAGTAATCCACTTATCATTCCTAATAACTCGCTTTTTGTTTGTAAATAAGTTTCTTCTTTTGGAAGCATTAAATTATATCCACCTGCTGAACCACGTGGAACAATTGTTATTTTTTGGACCTCATTAGCTCCATCCAAGCACAATCCTAAAACTGCATGACCTGCTTCATGATAAGCAACTACTTTCTTTTCATGTTCTGTATATTTATGACTTTTTTTAGCTGGTCCCATCAACACACGGTCATGAGCTTCGTCAATTTCTGTCATACTAATTGCTTTTTTATTTCTTCTAACTGCAAGCAAGGCCGCCTCATTTAATAAATTCTCTAAGTCTGCTCCACTAAATCCAACTGTTCTTTTCGCAATATTAGATAATTCTACGGCTTTACTAAAAGTTTTTCCCCTTGCATGAACTTTTAAAATTTCTTCTCTTCCTTTTACATCAGGAAGGTTAACTGTTACTTGTCTATCAAATCTTCCAGGACGAAGTAATGCTGGGTCTAAAACATCAGGGCGATTTGTTGCTGCAATAATGATAATTCCTTCATTAGCTCCAAATCCATCCATTTCTGTTAATAACTGATTTAACGTTTGTTCTCGTTCATCATGTCCTCCACCTAACCCGGCTCCTCTTTGACGTCCTACTGCATCAATTTCATCAATAAAAATTAAACATGGTGCACTTTGCTTGGCTTGTTTAAACATATCTCTTACACGGCTTGCTCCTACTCCAACAAACAACTCTACAAATTCACTACCACTAATATAGTAAAATGGTACATTTGCTTCTCCAGCTACTGCACGTGCTAATAAAGTTTTTCCTGTTCCAGGAGGCCCTACTAATAAAACTCCTTTTGGAATTCTTGCTCCTAGTGACTGAAACTTTTTAGGACTCTTTAAGAAGTCTATTAATTCTGCTACTTCTTCTTTTTCTTCATCTAATCCTGCAACATCTTTAAATGTTACCTTTTTGTTATTTTCTGACAAACGCGCTCTACTCTTACCAAAATCCATTGACTTATTTGCACTTCCCATTTGTCTAGTAATTAAGAAAAATGCTCCACCCAATAATATTAACATTGGTACAATATTAATTAAGAATAATATAATTTTATTAGAATCAGGGTCACTAATAGTCTCTAGTTTAAATTTGTGTTCTGCTTCTAAATCCATTAATTTTGTCATTGACTCTTCTGCTAGTGGCAATTTTAATACAAAAGTTTCATTTTCATTATAATCTTTTAACTTTCCACGAATTTCATAGACATAAGCACTACTTCTAGGTATCACTTTAATTTCTGTTATATCTCCTTTTTCAGCAGCTTCTATAAATTTATCATACGTAATATTATTTACTTTTTGATTAATTACATTAAAAAAATACATGACACTAGCTATGACTAAAAACAAAAATAAATATGGAACAAGTCCTCTTTTCACAGCTTTTTTATTCATTTAGTTTTTTCCCTCCTTAATAGTACCTAAGTATTATATCATACTTTTCTTCTTTTGTTTTATCAAATTGCGATTTTTTCACTCCAGGAATCCAGACTATTTTACCTGTATTATCAGTCACAATTGGATATGATGCACGAAGGTGTTCTGGTATTTTTGAATTTATAAAAATTTCTTTAATTTTTTTCCTTCCATTCATTCCTTTTATTTGCATTTTATCTTGTGCTTTCCTTGTCCTTACCAAAAGTGGAAATACTAATTCTTCTTTTTTTATTCTACAAACAAAATTAGAATCGGTTTCTTCTTCTTGTAAAAATTTTATCTCATGTCCATTGGGCAGTTTAGTATCCTTTTCTAAAACATATTCGTAAGAATTCGCTTTTGTTTCTCCAAATAAAATTGTTTGATATTCTTTTTTTACAATTAAATTCTTAGGAAATACTAATTTTGTACCTGATTTTGCGTTGCTAATTAAATTCTGTAGTAATTCAATATGAACTTTTTCTAGCATTTCTTGTTTGTCCATATAAATATCACTTAATACCATTTGTAATATCCGTTTTTGGATAATTTTATCTATACTATCCCAATCAGTAATATCTAACATATGATTGCAAAACCACTTTTCTTTTTTCTTATAAGCTATCTTTCTGATACATATTTCCATTTCTTCTAATTCACTACTTATATCTAGGAATTTTAAATGCACATTTCTCTGCTCCTGCCTCATAAAAGGCAATATATTTTTACGAATTCGATTTCTTGTATAAACATCTTTTTCATTTGAGCTATCAATTTGATATGGTATATGATTTTCTATATTGTATTGTAATAATTCATCTTTTGTGTATTTTAATAATGGTCTTACTACAATATACCCATTTTTCTCAGAAACAGCTGAAAAACCATGTAGCGCTTTTATTGTAGACCCTCTCATCATTCGGAATAACATAGTTTCCATTAAGTCATCACCATGATGCGCTGTAAAAAGATATTGACAATGATATTTTTTCATAATTATTTCAAAAAATTGATACCTTTTTTTATGAGCTTGATTATGAAAATTATCTTTATCATAACTCTCAATTTTCATACTTTCAAAAATATATTGATATTTTTCACAGTACTCTTTTACAAATTTTTCATCTTCATCTTGTCCTGTTCTTCCACTATTATGATGTACATGAGCACAAATAATGGTTTCAAAACCTAATTTTCCTAACATTGATAATAAAGCCATTGAATCAGGTCCTCCTGATACTGCTACTACTATTGGCTCTTTTAAATTTATTTTTAGCTTTTGGATTGTCTCCTCAATCATTACCAGTCAATTCCTTTTCCATAAACGCTTTTTAAAAATTCATTTGTTTTAGAAAATGGTTTACTGCCAAAAAAACCACGATATGCGGATAAAGGAGATGGGTGAACACTCTCTATGATTCTATGCTTTGAATTTGTAATCAATACTTTTTTACTCCTAGCATAACTTCCCCATAAAATAAATACAATTGGTTCCTCCCGCTCACTAAGCATTTTTATAATATTATCAGTAAATATTTCCCAGCCCTTTTCTTTGTGTGATAAGGGTCTATCTTTTACAACTGTCATAATAGAATTCAACAATAATACTCCTTTTTTCGCCCAATCTGTTAAATCACTACAATTGCGTTTTACTCCTATATCATCTTCCAATTCTTTAAAAATATTTTGTAAAGAAGGTGGCATTGGCACTCCTTCTTGTACAGAAAAAGAAAGTCCATGTGCTTCTCTTTCTCCATGATAGGGGTCTTGCCCTAAAATAACCACTTTTACTTCATCATAATCTGTATATCTTAAAGCATTAAAAATATTTTTATATTCTGGGTATACAATTTTATGTGTATATTCATCTTTAACAAAAATTCCTAATTTTTTAAAATACTCTTTTTTAAATTCTTGTTCCAACATAACATCCCATTTTTTATTTATCATTACTACACACACCTTTACTAACTCTATTTGCTATATCAATAAATATATCAAGCGATAGCTGTTCTGCTCTTACACTTAAATCAAAACCATATTTTTTCAGTATCTTTTCAATTTCGTTTAATGGATATTCCCTTAAATTATTTTTTATGGTTTTTCTTTTTTGTTTAAAACTTTCTCTAATCAATTTGAAAAAGTAGTCTTCATCTATTACTTGTGTTTGGCATTCCTTCTTTTTTAATTCAATAATGATACTATCCACATTTGGTTTTGGAAGAAATACATGCCTACTAACATCCATCAATTTTTTTACATCAAAATAGTAATTTAAAAACACAGATAAAGAACTATAGTCTTTGGTTCCAGGTACTGCTTTAAATCTATCCCCCACTTCTTTTTGAACCATGATAACAATTTTATCAACTGGGATTTTATCTTCTATTAATTTCATAATTATTGGAGTTGTTATATAGTAAGGAAGATTAGCTACTACATATAAAGAATCAAATGAATAGGAAGAAATTTTTGTTTTTATATCAGAAGTTAAAAAATCTTCATAAATAATTTCTACATTGTTTTTCTCGTTTAGTAATTCTTCTAATATTGGTTCTAATTTTTTATCTATTTCAAAACATAGTACGTTTTTTGCCCTCTCACTTAATTTGTAAGTAAGTGCTCCTGCTCCTGGACCAATTTCTAAAACACAAGTATTTGGTTTTATCATAGCTTTTTCTATAATAGCATCTATGATGTTTTCATCTACAATGAAATTTTGACCAAAACTTTTTTTAAAATTAAATCCATGTTTTTCTAAAATATCAGAAAGTTTCTTTGGTGAGTATTCCATAATTTCCTCCATTCATACATTTATTTTATTATAGCGACTTTTCTTTTTTTTTTCAAGAAAAAAGAGGATTAAAATCCCCATCTTTGTACACTAAATTTAATATTTCTTCCTGTAATTCCTCCTGCTTTGGCATCTGCAGATGAAGCATAAGCTAAATCTATCCATACTGTTCCGTTTTTCCAAGCACTATTCATAGAACCACCACGGTCTAAAACAACTCCATAAAATGGCTCTATTTTCCCATTATCTACTTTTATTATAGTTCCACATGGAAATGCTGAAGCGGCTGACAAAATTCTCACTTTTCCATATTCTTTATCTTCATAATAAATTCCATTTGTTATTAAGCTATGTTTTCCTCTATTCTCTGTATGACAAGCAACTGTTCCTGTGCTACTACATCCAGGACAATCTGGACCGTATCCAGTAATTCGTCCTACATATTCACCTACTTCTCCAGTTCCTTGTTCTATCACTTCTGTTACAGGCTCTTTTACAATCACTTTCTCATCATTTTCTTTTATTGTACTAATTCCTACTTCTCCTGGAACGATTACTTTTTTGATTGTTGCAGGAGTCTTTGAATTATACACTATTTTTGTTTCATATGGAATTATTTCATTCAAAGCACTATAACTTTTATCTTCATTTACATTTACTGTTTCTAATAATTCTCTTTTTATAACAGAACCACTAAAAATCGAAACAAATCCAATTAATAAACAACCTACCCATTTACCAATTGTAGTTAGAATGGCAATATTCATATGATTCACCTCTTATGTTATTCCCCTACTATCATATTATCATAGAGATTTATTCAAGTCAAATCTAGAAAATGCATTCTTGGTTGTAATATTTATTACTTCTTCTACTGATATTCCTTTTAATTCTGCTAACATATTCGCAACTAACAAAACATTTTTTGGCTCATTTTTAGAACCTCTATATGGCTCTGGAGCCAAATAAGGACTATCTGTTTCTAATAATATATGGTCTAAAGGCAAAAAATATACCACATCCTTTAAAACCCGACTATTTTTAAATGTCAATACTCCACCTATTCCAAAATAAACATCTAATTCTAAAAAACGCTTAGCCATTTCTACACTTCCACTATAACAATGTAATATCAT
This sequence comes from Bacilli bacterium, assembly GCA_022798795.1. Lineage (GTDB taxonomy): Bacteria > Bacillota_I > Bacilli_A > RF39 > UBA660 > MGBC102946. The sequence goes on along the minus strand of JAAWNF010000003.1, from coordinate 8,538 downwards.
TTTTAAATCTTTATATTCTTTCATAATATCATAAGTGTCTTCTATGGAATCTCTACTATGAATCACAACTGGTTTTTGATACTTGCGCGCTAAGTCTAGCTGTTTTTTAAAAAATTCAATTTGTTTTTCTTTTTCTTTTTTTCCATAATGATAATCTAAACCAATTTCTCCAATAGCAACTATTTTATTGTCCTTTAAATGATTTTCTATCCTTTCTAATGAAGCATCATCACTCATTCCTACTTCTGTTGGATGGATTCCAATTGCTCCATAAACAGTGGGGTATTTTTTTACTAGTTCTAAGACCTCTTGATTGGTCGCATCATTTACTCCTGCTGCTATCATTTTATTATTTTCCATGTTTTTTATAATCAATTCTACATTCTCATAATCTTCTTTGCATAAATGGCAATGTGTATCAATCATCATATTATCACCAAAAAAATCATACCATTAATCGATATGATTTTCAACTTCTTACTTTTATAAAAATATAACGTATAAAATATACTAAGACACAAGTCAAATAAATCATGTCTACTATATTCTGTTCTACTACAATACTACCAAAAACTAACAATGAAACAGCGATGAAACCTAATACAACCCACTTCATATCTTTATTCTTAGTAGTCATAATTTCTCCCTCTATTTTTTAAACAACACTATAACTATAGCATGTTTAAATCTAGAAAAGCAACCAAATAGTAGCTTTTTAATTCGACAATTTACAACTTTTTACATCTTATTTCTATTATTTTCCTCGATTTCTGCTAATTTTTTATCTTTTTCGATTCTCACAAACAAAGGAGAAGGTTCATGAAGTTCTATCCCTACATCTAAGCCATTAAATTCATTCAATGATTCTATAAAACGATTTTCGGTATTTAATTGTTTAAATATTTCATCTGCTGTTTCTGGTAAAAAAGCTTGTAATAACACTGCTCCTGAACGTATCGCCTCTAGTAAATTATAAAGAACTGTTGCTAAACGGTCACGCTTACCTTCATCTTTTGCAAGTGCCCATGGCATTGTTTCATCAATATATTTATTACTTCTTCTAAAAATCTCAAAGATTTCATCTATTGCATCTGCAACTCTATATTCATTCATCTTTTCTTCCACTCTTTTTGAGGCTTTCTTCACAATCTCTATCAATTCTTTATCAATTTCTTCTGGCGCTTTTGGCTCTTTCACAATTCCATCAAAATATTTTCTAGACATCGAAATGGTACGGTTCACTAGATTTCCCAAAATATTTGCCAAATCAGAATTTATTCTTTCAATTAATAATTCATAAGTGAATGTTCCATCACTTGCAAACGGAATCTCATGTAATAAATAATATCTAACTGCATCTGTTCCAAATAAACCAACCAAATCGTCTGCATAAATGATGTTTCCTTTTGATTTACTCATTTTATCATTTCCACAAAGTAACCAAGGATGACCAAAAACTTGATGTGGAAGTGGCAAATCTAGAGCCATTAAAATAATAGGCCAATAAATTGTATGAAATCTTAAAATGTCCTTTCCAATTAAATGCAAATCTGCTGGCCAATATTTATGAAAACGCTCACTGCTTTCTCCTTCTGGATTATATCCTAACATAGTAATATAATTACTTAATGCATCTATCCAAACATACACAATATGACCTGGGTCAAATTCTACTGGAACTCCCCATGTAAACGACGTTCTAGAAACACATAAATCCTGTAAGCCTGGTTTGATAAAGTTATTAATCATTTCATTTTTTCGACTTTCTGGCTCAATAAAATGTGGATGTGTTTCTATATATTCTTCTAACTGTTTACTATATTTGCTTAATTTCAAGAAATAAGCTTCTTCTTTCATTTTATGGACATCTCTTCCACAATCTGGACATTTTCCATCTATCAACTGCGTTTCAGTAAAAAATGATTCGCAAGGTGTACAATATAATCCTTCATATTCATCTTTATAAATATCACCCTGTTCATAAAGACGTTTAAATATTTTTTTTACACATTCTTCATGTACTGGAGTAGTCGTTCTCATGAAACAATCATAACTAGTATTCATAACATCCCAAATTCTTCGTACTTCAAGTGCGATTTCATCAACAAATTCCTGGGGTTGTTTACCAGCTTCTTTTGCTTTTATTTCTATTTTTTCTCCATGTTCATCTGTTCCTGTCTGAAAATAAACATCATATCCCATTAATCTTTTAAAGCGTGCGATTGCATCTGCTAGCACAATCTCATAAGTATTTCCTATATGTGGCTTCCCAGATGTATAAGCAATTGCTGTTGATATATAAAATTTTTCTTTCATTTTCTTTCCTCCTTATTGGTACTACCAAATCCACCTTGTCTTACATTTTCTACAATTTCTTCATTATCAACTGTTAAAAATTTTGTAAAAATCCCCTGTACAATTCGTTCTCCAGTTTTTACAACAAAATCTTCTGAACTATGATTTTGAAGGCTTATCCAAGCATGTCCTTCATTTGATGGACAATTAAAATAATCGCCTTCAAATATCCCAACCTGATTTGTCATTCGTATATTATATTTATATCCTACGGAACCTCTTACAACGAGCATTAACATCTCATCTTCATTCATAGCTATTTTTATACCTGTTGGAATTTTCTTTACATCTCCTGGATGTAAAACAAAATCGATTGGGCTTTTAAAATCATAGCCTGCACTAAATTTTGTTTGACGTTTTGGAAGCTCATGATTATCGTAAACTTCTCTATCATTTCCAATATCTTTTTTCCATTGTTCCCAACTAATTTTTTCAAAATATCTTGCCATACATAATCCTCCACTTTTATTATACGAAATTCGTCTTAAAAATCTTTCAAAAAAAGAAAAAACACGTCCAAAATAAAAGGACGTGGGATAACGTGGTACCACCTTTTTTTATAAAATAAGCTTTTTCGTAAGAAATACACATACTTATTTTACCTTGCTTTTATAACGCAAATTGCGGTTTATCCTAAAAATTCAGATAAACAACTCCAGAGCCATTCGTACTAGTTCCTATTACCTACTTTCACCAAATGTAAGTTCTCTTTGAATAATTGCTAGTATTCTCTCTTTCAAAGTTTTTAAAACGACGCCATTATATCATGTTTTCTATTATTGTTCAAGATGTTTTGCTAGAAAATTAGCAACTATTTTAACTATCTGCTCTTCTGATTCAGATAAAGGTTCTGTTTTTGATAATATCAATACAATTCCTAAAGCATCTCCATTTGCAATAATAGGTGCATATGTGTAACTTCCTGTTTCCGCTATTTCTGATATTCTTATTGATTCTATACCTTTTTCTAATATTTGGCTTCTCTTTTTAATTATAGATTCCAGTTCATTACTTATTTTCTGCCCTAAATATTTCTTTTTCAGTTCTCCTGATACTGCAACTATAGTATCACTATCTGTAATTATCACAGTTTTTTTTAATAAACTTGAAATTGTATCTGTTAGTTTTTGAGCAAATTCATCTAAACTATGAATAGAAGAATATTTTTTTAATATAATGGCTTCATTATCTATATAAATTTCTAGGTTTTCTCCTTCTTTTATTCTTAATGTTTTTCTGATTTCTTTTGGTATTACAATTCTACCTAATTCATCAATTCTTCTTACAACACCAGTTGCTTTCATATTTTCCTCACTTTCTAACCATATTTTGTGAGGAAATAACAATTTTATACGACACTTTTTCAAAAATATGATATAATCGTATATACGGATTTTAAGGAGGAGTTTATGGAAAAAGTTTATGTTTTTGGTCATAGAAGACCAGATACTGACAGTGTCACCGCTGCGATTACCCTTTCTTACTTAAAAAACCAATTAGGAGTAAATGCAGTGCCAGTAGTATTGAGCGATATCAATAATGAAACAAAATATGCGCTTGATTTTTTTAAAGTAGATACTCCAAAGTATCTAAATGATGTAAAAGTGAAAGTAAAAGATTTAAACTATTCAAAAAAATATTTCATCACAGATAAAACTTCTGTTTATCAGGGATTTTTAGCAATGACAACTGCAAAAATTCACAAAATTCCAGTTGTTGATGAAGCACAACATTTAGTTGGAATTCTGAGTATGGGTGATATTGCAGAAGACCAATTATCCAATGAATTACATCATTTAAAAGCTTCTTATGATAATATTTTAGAAGTTTTAAATGGAACTGCACTTACTCGTTTTGATGAAGAAATAGAAGGGGAAGCTTTTGTTGCATCTTATAAAAGTACAACAATTATTGAAACAATAAAAATAGACCGTTCTAGTATTGTCATTATGGGTGATAGACATAGTGTTATTGAATATGCAGTTAACAATAAAGCTCGTTTAATTATTTTAACAGGAGGTTCTAATATTAAACCTGAACATGTTGAAATTGCAAAAGCAAATAAGGTTAATATCATTAAAACAGATTATGACACATTTAAAGTAACCAGAATTTTTAATTTATGTAAATATGCAAGTGAAATTGTATCTGTTAAAAATGTTTTATGCATTCAAGAATTAGATGATGTCAAGGAATTTATTTCTATAGCGAATCAAACGAAATATAGCTATTATCCTGTTATCAATAGAGATGAAAAATGTTTAGGAATGCTAAGACTTTCAGATGCAAATGAAGTAAAACGTCACAAAGTTATTTTAGTTGACCATAATTCTTATGACCAAAGTGTTGTTGGTTTAGAAGAAGCGGATATTATGGAAATTATAGACCACCATAATATTGGAACAATAGGAACGTCTATGCCTATTAATTTTAGAAATATGCCAGTAGGTAGTACAAATACAATTATATATCAACTTTACAATGAAAATTTAATTCCAATTCCAAAACAAATGGCGGGATTAATGTTATCTGGAATTTTATCTGATACACTTATTTTAAAATCACCTACAACTACAGATTTAGATAGAACTGTTGTTACTGAATTAAGTAACTTAATAGGAATAGATTATAAAGAGTATGGAATTAATATGTTAAAGGCTGGTTCTAGTATAAAAGGAAAAACACCTTATGAAGTCCTTTATACAGACTTTAAAATTTTTCCATTAGGGGATAGAAAAATGGGAATTGGTCAAATTACAACAACCAATGCTGAAGAAATTTTATCTAACAAAGATGCTTATGTTGATTTATTAAACCAAGTTTCTATGGAGAATGATTATTATTTTACAGCTCTATTTATAACTGATATTATTGAAAATGGTTCTTATATTTTATATAGTAATGAAGGAGCTAGTTTACTTCGTTCTGCATATGGACTTAGAACCATTCAAGAAGGAACTTATTTACCAAATATTGTTTCTCGTAAAAAACAAGTTGTTCCAAATATTATGGCACAATATGAAGCAAAATAAAAAGTTGGAAAATCCAACTTTTTTCTTTATTGTGCTTTTTTTACTTCAAAATCAATACTGATTTTTTCACTAAAATTATTAAATTCAACTGTATATGTTCCATCGCCATCATATAATACATAGAAATATTTTGTATATGATGCATCTGTTCTTAAATCTCCAGCATAATCTACACTATCTTCTGAAAAATAAGCGGATACTGAATCTAACTCAGTTCCTTGAGAACCATAAAAATCATAGTAAAACATATTTAACCCATGAGTTTCTTCTGATAAATTTTTCACAGTTACAGGAATTTTAATAACTTCTTTTTGATGATGGTCAGAATATTTATTGTCAACAATTGCATATGTAAATTCGCTTCCAATTGTAATTTCTAAATCATCAAACTTAAAAGCTTTTCCCAAGGCGTATTTTTCTTTTTCTTTATCCTTATTCTCCGTTTCTTGGTTATTGTCTTTACCAGGATTTTTTGTATCAGTGTCATTACTATCACATCCACATAAAAATCCAACACAGCATAAACAGCACAATCCCATTTGTAGTAGTTTTTTCATTTTTTCACTCCTTACTAAACCAACTATAACAGTTTGTTAACACCATTATATCATAGTTTTTTCATTTTTTCACTCCTTACTAAACCAACTATAACAGTTTGTTAACACCATTATATCATAGTTTTTTCATTTTTAGAAAAAAAATATAAATCTACATTTTTTATATTATTTCAAATTAAATGGTAACATTTTTTCAAAATTACGATTGGCATTTTTCTAAAATTTCTAAAAGTTCTATTAAATAATAAATATAATGTTTATCCAAATGAACAATATCTAAGGTGATTACTAATCTTGAAAAACGACTACTAAAACGAATTGACCTTGACAATTCAGAAGCTTTTAAAAATAATTTTTCTCCATCTATTAATTTCATTTTTTTAGGATTCAAAATTAATTCAATAGAATTTTTTGTCTGCTTCACATTTTCTATATCTAATTGATGAGCTAATTTTTCAAACCACTGTTCATACATATAAATTTCTAATGAATCAGAAATTTTACCAAATCTATCTTCTATTTCTTTTTTAACTTCCAAAAGTTTTTCTTTTGAATTAATTTGATTTACTTTTTGATGAATTTCAATTTTTAATTCAGTATCTGAAACATAATCATTATCTATTGCTGTTTCTACATCTAGTAATGGTTGTTCTTCTTCTTTCTTTTCTTCAATTATATTTCCTTTTTTCTTTTCTACAGCTTCGTTTAACATTTCTAAAAACAAATCCATTCCTACAGTATCAATAAAACCAGCTTGTTCACTCCCTAATACGTCCCCTGCTCCACGTATTGATAAATCTCTCATGGCAATTGAAAATCCACTTCCTAATTCTGTAAAATCTTTAATGACTGTTAATCGTTTGGTTGCTATTTCTGATAAACTTTTTCCTGGAGTATACATCAAATAGCAATAAGCAATTTTATTACTTCTTCCTACTCTTCCTCTGATTTGATAAAGTTGTGATAAGCCAAAGTAATCTGCTTCTAAAATGATTAATGTATTCACATTTGGCATATCAATTCCTGTTTCAATAATTGTTGTACATAATAAAATGTCATACTTTTGATTTATAAAATCCATAATTTTATCTTCCATATCATTTTTATCCATCTGACCATGCACACTGATTATTCTAGCCTCTGGTATTAATTGTTTTATCTCTTGCTCTTTTCTTTCCATACTTTCAATATGATTATATAAGATAAAAACTTGTCCATTTCTCCCTAATTCTTTATAAACAGCATCTTTTATCATTTGCGCATTTTCTGCTAATACATAAGTCTGAACAGGATAACGATTTACTGGAGGGGTTTCTATTAAAGACATACTTCTAATCCCAGCGATTGACATTTGAAGAGTTCTTGGAATTGGAGTTGCTGATAAAGTTAATACATCAATATTATTTTTGTACTGCTTTATCTTTTCTTTATGTTTTACTCCAAACCTCTGTTCTTCATCAATGACCAATAATCCCAAATCTTTAAATTTTACATCATCACTTAATAAACGATGTGTCCCTATGACCAAATCTATTTTTCCTTCTTCGATTTTCTTTAAATTTTCTTTCAATTGTTTCGGCTTGACAAATCGATTTAAAAGACAAATATTAAACGGATAATTTTGATAGCGTTCTATTGCATTTCTATAATGTTGCCCTGATAATATGGTTGTTGGACAAAGAAATGCTACTTGTTTTCCAGAATGAATTGCTTTAAAAATGGCACGAAATGCTACTTCTGTTTTTCCATAACCAACATCTCCACATAGTAGTCTATCCATAGGATGTGGTTTTTCCATATCTTTTTTGATTTCTGTAGATACTTTTATTTGGTCTAATGTTTCTTGATATGGAAATTCTTTTTCAAATTCCAATTGTTCTTTTGAATCTTCTTCAAATGCAAAACCTTCTATGGATTCTCTTGAGGAATAAAGTTCTAATAATTCTCCTGCGATACTTTCTGCCCGCTCTCTTGCCTTTAATTTTTTCTTCTGCCATTCTGTTCCACCCAATTTACTCAGTTTTGGCATTGCTGTATCTTTAGATGAATATTTATGAATAAATTCTATCTTTTCTACTGGTACATATAAATGGTCGCCATCTTTATATTCAATATTCAAATAATCTTTTTTAAAACCATTTTTCACTAATGTTTTTAATCCACAATATTTTCCAATTCCATGGGCGACATGAACGACATAGTCTCCTTCTTCTAGACTGGATAAATTTTTTATTTTTGTTCCTATTTTAAAGTTACTTTTATATTTACTAGAATAATCTTGTTTCGCAAATAATTCTCGTTCACTAATAACAACATAATCTTTAAATAGAAATCCTTGCGTTATTGGATAGATTACTATATTAATCGCATTCTCTACTATTTCATTTATTGAAGTAAAAGCAATTGAAATATCATTCCATTCTTCTAGTAATTTATTAACTTGATAACGATTCGATACACAAATAATAATTGTTTTCTTTCTATATTTTAATATTTCTGCTTTTACTTTCTCGCTTGCTCCATGTAATATTTCTAGCTCCTGTGAGTGAAATTGTTCTCTTTTATTTTCTCCATTGATTTGATTATCAAAGTTG
>JAAWNF010000041.1 GCA_022798795.1 Bacilli bacterium | reverse complement strand
TATCACTACATAACAAAAGAGAACTAATTTTTTAGTTCTCTTGAAAAGTTCATTTATCATCAGTTTTTGGTTTTACCAATACTATTTGACATTGAACCTCAGTTTATTTCATTAAAGCTTTTGCAGTTCTAACCATTTGAGCACTATAACTCATTTCATTATCATACCAGGCAATTACTTTTACCAATTGCTTTCCATCAACTTCTAATATATCTGTTAGTAGTCCATCTACCATTCCACCATGAGTATCACCAATAATATCACTTGATACAATTGGGTCCTCTGTATATCCCAAAGTTTCATTCGCATTTTCTTTAAATGCATGATTAATAGCTTCTACAGTTGTATTTTGTTTTAACTCTAAAGTCAAATCTATCATAGAACCTGTTGAAGTTGGAACACGAATTGCACTTCCATCCAATCTTCCTTGTAACTGAGGCAAAACCAATCCTACTGCAGATGCAGCTCCTGTTGAAGTTGGAACCATATTTGCCGCTGCTGCTCTTCCACGTCTTGCTTTAATACCTTTTTTATGAGCTACATCTAAAATAGCTTGGTCATTGGTATAAGCATGAACAGTTGTCATATATCCTTTTTCAATTCCAAAATATTTATCTAACACATTTAATACAGGTGCTAAACAATTAGTCGTACAACTTGCTGCACTAATTATTTGCTCACTACCATCTAAAATATTTTCATTCACATTATAAACAACAGTTTTTAAATCTCCTTTCGCTGGAGCTGAAATAATTACTTTTTTAGCACCAGCATGAATATGAGCCATTGCTTTTTCTTTATCTGTAAATTTGCCAGTACATTCATATACAACATCAATTTCCAAATCTCTCCATGGTAAATTGTTTGGGTCCATTTCTGCATATACTCTAATATGTCTTCCCCCTACAACAATATCATTTCCTTCAAAACCAATTTCATTTTCTCTATATTTCCTATGATTGGTATCATATTTAAGAAGATACGCTAACTGTTCGGCATCTGTTAAATCATTAATTGCCACTACCTCAAACATTGGGTCTTCTTCCATCAAACGAAATACTAATCTTCCTATTCTTCCAAATCCATTTATTGCTACTTTAATCATTCTATCATTTCCTTTCATTGATAATATTCAGCCATTTTTTTATAAAAACAAATTTTCTTATTCCCTATAATTAATTTATCCTCTAATAATTTATACTCTATTGCATGTGCATCTAAACATGTACAAAATATATTTTTTGTCGAACCAATATCATCAGTTTCTAAATCAAAAGTTTTTCCTCTACTATCTTCTAGCCAATCTTCTAATAACAAAGAAAGTGCCTCTTTTACTGCTTTTTCCATAATAATGCTTTAAAATCCACTTCCTCCTATAAATTCACGAAGTACAGAATCTTTTGGAACTTCATCACTAGGGATAGGTAAAAAATTTCTCAGAAAATTAATCAAGCGTATTGCTTCAGGATACATATCATCAGTTTCCTCTACCGAAAATAAAAGTGGTTCTGCATATGTTTTTAGTACTCCTAATTCATATACAAATGCTGAATTAATAATAGAATCTGTATCATCCTGAAATGGATAAATCCATCTAAATTCCCCTTCACTAATATTTCTCCACATTTTTAAAGTCTCAGAAGCACTATATCCACGATATTTATTATCGCGAATAATTCTTCGTAATTTTCTAGTATCACTTGTATGAATTCTATTATGATAATCCACATTTAACTGTGTTAAAGGACTAATAAAAATTTTATACTTATTTCTTCTATCAATTGCCATTGTAAGTTCATCATTCAAAGCATGCAATCCTTCAATTACAATAATATCATTTTCTCCTAATTGTAAATAATTTTTATGAAATTCCTTTTTTCCAGTAATAAAATTATATTCTGGCAATAATACTTTTTCTCCTGCTAATAATTTCGAAAGATGCTTATTAAATAAATTGGTATCAATTGCTCTAACAGATTCAAAATCATATTCTCCAAACTCATTTTTTGGAGTATCTTCTCTAGATAAAAAATAATCATCAATAGAGATAGTATGTGTTTTAAATCCCTTGCTTTGTAAATAAACACATAATTTTTTAGCAGTTGTTGTTTTTCCACTTGAAGAAGGACCAGCAAGCAATACCATTTTTATGTTTTTCTTATTATCATATATTTTATCTGCAATTCGAGTAAGTTGACTCTCATAATATGCTTCTGAAAGACGAATCACCTCATTATAATTGCCCTTAGAAACAATCTCATTCAAATCAGCAGCATCACTAATTCCAACTGTATTTCCCCACTCAGTATATTCTAAGAAACTATTAAATACCATAGAATGGTGAACGTAATCTAATGTACACTCTGGATTTGCTATTGTAGGTAAGCTTAAAATAAATCCATTATCTTTAATAAAAGTTAATTTAAATTCATCAATTTGACCAGTACTATATGCCATTTCTCCAAAAAAATAATCATAAACATCATCCAATCGATATAAATTTACATAAGTATTACTAATATATTTTAATACTCTCACTTTATCAGTTTGATGTTTTTTCCTAAAATAATTAATTGCATCAATTCTAGCAACCGAAATCTTAGAAAAATGAAGATCTTGTTTTGATAACTCTCTCATAGTTTCTTCTATTTTTTTCATCACTGGCTTATCAAACTCTACACCTTTAATTCTACAAAAAATACCGTTGTCCATCGAATGTTCTACATAAAGTTGCGCTGATTCTCCAAGTACTTTTTTTGTTGCAACTACAAGCATTAAGCAAGCACTGCGTTCATAGACTTCTCTGCCAACTGAACTGCTTCGGTCAAAAAAATCAACTTTACATTTTCCTGTAACTTTCTCACTCAACTCAACTAAATCATTGTTCACATTCGCAATCAATATTGGATAATTATAATATTTTTTAAAACTTTCACTAATTTCTAGTAAGGTCGTTTCATTAATGAATTCTTTAATTTCTTTATTTTGATAATTAACTTTAATCACTCTTTCCATTCTATCCCTCTTATTCTATATAAATATTTTACCAAAAAATAGATATTTTGTCACACCTTTTATTGTATATTTTATGTTTTTAAAGTTTACAATATTAAAGAGGAGGAATTTTATGGGATTAATACCTACTGTAGTAGAAAGAAGCAGTAATGGTGAAAGAGTTTATGACATTTATTCTAGATTATTAAAAGACCGTATTATTGTTCTAAGTGGAGAAATAAATGATGATAGTGCTAATGCAGTCGTAGCAGAACTATTATATTTAGATTCTTTAAATCATAATGACATTAGTATTTATATCAATTCTCCTGGAGGAAGTGTTACCGCTGGTATGGCTATTTATGATACTATGAATTTTATTGAAAGTGATGTTTCTACTATTTGTCTTGGAATGAGTGCAAGTATGGCAGCCTTCTTACTTTCTAGTGGTACAAAAGGAAAGCGTTATTGCTTACCAAATAGTGAAGTAATGATTCATCAACCTTTAGGTGGAGCCCAAGGACAAGCAACAGAAATAAAAATTGCAGCAGAACGAATTCTAAAATTAAGAGAAAAATTAAACCATATTTTATCTGAAAATACGGGTAAAGATTTAAAAACAGTTGAAGCTGATACAGAAAGGGATTATTTTCTCTCTGCTAAAGAAGCATTAAATTATGGTATTATTGATAAAATTTTAGAAAAAGAAAAATAGTTTTCTATCATCTGATTGATCGATAAAAGAAAAATCTTTCATATCACAACGATAACAAAATTTCAAATAATTCAAAAATATATTTTTATAAAATACGCTTTAAAAACCAAAAAGTAATTCAAAGAAATTGAATTACTTTTTTGTACATCTTTTATCATAAAATTAAAATTTATACAATGCCATGAAAGAATCTTTGTTATCATCTGTTTTTATCTTAGTCATACAACAATTTCTAATAATTTTACAAAAGTGGTGAAAAAATTCTCATTAATGATTCTACCATTTTTTGTCCTTGCCTTCGTTTCTTCCACTCTTCTAACACAATACACTTACTAACAAGTATATCATCTTCAAAATCTTTTATTAATTTTTTAATACTTGGATCCTCATATAAGATAACCGTATCCTCAAAATGTAATCCAAAACTACGATAGTCAAAATTTACAGTTCCAATACTAGCAACCTCATCATCAATAATTAAAACTTTACTATGCATAAATAAATCACTATATGTATATATCTTTACACCAGCTTCTAATAATTCACTAAAATACGCTTCTGTTGCTCGATAAACCATTTTTTTCCCTTTGTCATGTTTTCCAGGTACTAATATTCGAACATCAATTCCAGACATAGCTGCCACTCTAAGTGCCATAATTAATTCTGAGTTTGGAATTAAATATGGAGTCGTTAACCAAATTCTTTTTTTAGCCAACATAATCATCTTAAAAAAACAATCCTTAATCAGCTCCATTTTCGTATCTGGACCATCTGCCAAGATTTGATAAGCACTATGCTTATTTTTCACAGGATGATATTCTGTATATTCTGAATCTAATAGCAACTCACTTGTTGTATGATACCAGTCTTTAATAAAAATCGCATTCAACTCTCTTGCTGAATTTCCTCGCACCATAATATGAGTATCTCTCCAAAAACCATAATAAGAATCTTTATGAATATATTCATCACCTATATTGATACCACCTGTAAAAGCAACCTTATTATCAATAACAACAATTTTTCTATGATTTCGATAATTGACACTTGGTCTAAAAAGTCTAAAATCAATCTTGTTAAAACACGCAGTTTTAATTCCTGCTTTATGTAATTCTTGAAGATAATGTTTGGATAAATCCACACAACCAAAATCATCATATAAAAGTTTTATAGAAACACCTTCAGCTGCTTTTTGTTTTAAAATTTCAGTAAGTTCATGTAATAAATTTCCTTCTTTTAAAATAAAATATTCTAAATGAATAAACTGTTGTGCCTTTTGCAATTCTTCCTTTAAGCAATCAAATTTTTCTGGACCATTCGTTAATATTTTTGATTCTGTATTTAGATGTAATGGAAAATCTCCTACATTTTCTATATAATGAACCAACTTTTTCCAATGACCCAATTTTTCTTCAAATTTTTTTGTATCTTCTATATCTTCCTGCAACACCCTAGAAATCACTTTATCCACATCAACCTTTGGATCAAATTTTTTAAATCGATTATATTCAATTCCTAATATAATATAAAACAATACTCCAACCACGGGAACAAACAAAACCAATATTGCCCAAGCAATTTTAGATTCAATTTTTTTATTGCCAAACATGATTGCAAAGGCAGTTAAAATAGATACACCATTGACAATCAAGTAAAAAATAATACTACTAGAAATATAATTATTAATATGAAATAAAAAAATTACTAAAAACAAAAACAATATAACTAAAACTTGACTTCTTTTCATACGTCACCTTCTGCCCATATTATAACACATTTTTTACACAAAATAAAAAAATCAAGATTTATGACCTTGATTCTACACAATTACTATCAGCTATATAATTTGGTACATATTGTCTATTTTCAACAGTTACTTTTACTTTATTAGATAAAAGAATTTCATTTCCAGTTGTTGGGTCATTTAAAGGACTTGATAAATTACCAGAATTCACTACTTGTGATAAAGAAATACAATAAATATTCCCATTTATTTTTTCATATGTATTTGGATTCTCTTCCATATAGACAATTGTTGCATCCTCTAACATTTTCTTTGTAAGTTCACTAATTTCCTTTCTATTTTTTTTGAAATTATTCATAATTAAAGGGAAAACAATCAAAGATAGTGCTACGACTACAATTACAACTCCTAATAATTCTACTAATGTAAATCCATTCTTTTTCATACGCTCACTCACTTTTCTACTATTACCATTATAAAAAAAAAGAAGTAATTAGTCAACTACTTCTACTCTAAGTAAATTTGTATGGTGGGCCTGTTTCGCTGGAAAACCACCAGTAATGATAATTGCTTCGCCTTTTTCTAATTCCATAAATTCTTTTGCTGCATCAACACTTCTTGAAAGAACTTCATCGGTAGAATCTAATACTGGTAATACATTGGTATATACTCCCCAGTTAAGTGCTAATCTACGTCCAGTTTTCTCGTCTGGTGCTAACGCTAAAATAAAGGCATCTGGTTTTAAATTACTAATAACACGAGCTGTATGACCTGTAATTGTTGGAGCACAAATCAATCTTGATTCTAAACGACTAGCTGCTTCTACTACTCCACTTGCTATTGCTGCAGTTACTTCTTTTGTTTTTTCTTGTTCATAAATATAATCAAATTCTGTATATTGTTCTATTGTTTCACAAATCTTAGCCATTGCTGCTACAGTTTCAATAGGGTGTTTTCCAACTGTTGTTTCTCCTGAAAGCATAACTGCATCTGTTCCATCTAATACTGCATTTGCAATGTCACTTGTCTCTGCTCTTTTTGGTCTTGCATTTTCCATCATGGTCTCTAACATTTCTGTTGCAACAATACAAATTTTTCCCATACTACGACAAGTTTGTATCATCCTTTTTTGAATAATTGGTAACAATTCACTTGGAACTTCAGCACCCAAATCTCCACGTGCTACCATTACCCCATCTGATACTTCTAAAATTTCTTCTAAATTATCTAAACCTAATTGATTTTCAATTTTACAAATAATTTGTAAATCTTCTCTACCATATTGTTTCAATAATTCCTTTACTTCTAAGACATTTTCTTTAGAAGATACGAATGAGATAGCCAAAAATTCTCCCCCATGTTCACAAGCATATTTGATATCTTCTTTATCAGCTTCACTGATATATGGAATATCTAAAGTAACACCTGGAACACTTAAACTTTTTCTATTTCCAAGTTTTCCTCCACTAATAATCTCACAAGTAACGCCATCATCTTCAACACTCTTTACTTGAAGCTTCATTTTCGCGTTTTCTAGTAAGAATTCATCATTTGGTTTTAATGAATTTAAAGCATCTGGATGATTAACAGAAAATCTTTCACTTGTTCCCAATACATTTTCTTTTACAATACGAATTTCTTTTCCATTTATTAATTCAATTCCATCATTTTCCATCATTCCAGAACGGAATTCAGGACCTTTGGTATCCCAAAAAATTGCCACATTCATTCCCGTTCTTTTTCGGACTTCTCGAACAGAATTTGTTGCTTTTTCTCTTTCCTCTAATGTTGCATGAGAAAAATTAATTCTTGCTACATTCATTCCAGATAATACCATTTGCTCCATAACATCTACTTCATTACTTGCTGGTCCAATACTGCAAATTATTTTTGTTTTCTTTAATCTTTTTTCTATTTTCTTCATATAAAATAACACTTCCTTTTTATGCGAACGAATAACATTTTACTATGATTTTCATTATAAATCAATAGTTTTTTGTATGTTTCGTAGGAAAATTTTTCCTTCTTATTTTATGATAAAATCCATTTTTAGTTCTACCTTTTTTTCTGACATTTTAAGCAGTAATACGTTCCTCTTCCACCTACTTTTATTTTTACAATCTCACTACCACATTTTGAACAAATTTTCTGTCCATGAACATACAATTCATTTTGAAATAATCCATGTATTCCCTCACTAGACTCAAAAGTACGAATGGTTGTTCCTCCTAACGTGATAGCTCGTTCTAACACCTTTCTTGTATTTAGAATGATATCTTGTCTTTCTTTTTTTGTTAAATTTGAGCAAGGTTTTAAAGGCATTATACAAGATAAAAATAAAATTTCATCTGCATAAATATTTCCTATTCCAGTAATAATACTTTGATCTAATAAAACTGTTTTAATAGGCAATTTTTTGGAACAATATTTTTCTTTTAAATATTTTTCTGTTACATTCTCATCCCATGGCTCTAATCCTAACTCATTTAAAGGCTTTCTACTAAATTCTTTTCCTTTTTCTATCAAATGCATTTTTCCAAACTTTCTAGTGTCATGATAACGTAAACTTGTACTATCTGAAAAAGAAAATTTGACAAGTTCATGTAATAATTTAGGCTCTTCATTATTCCTAATAAAATATTTTCCTTCCATTCTCAAATGACTTAGCAAATAATAATGATTAAGTTCAAACATAAGCCATTTACCGCGCCTATGAATATTCACTATACTTTCATTCCTAATTTTTTCAGTAAATGCTTCTACTGTTGGATATTCTATAACATTATTATGATAAATGTCAACTCCTTTTATTATTTTTCCAATTACATTCTGTTTTAACGTTTCTTTTACAGTCTCAACTTCTGGCAATTCTGGCATACTTTTTTCACCTCAATTTATATTATAATAAGAAAAATAGATTATCACAATCTATTTTTAAAAACAAATATTTCCAGATTAACTATTTTCTTCAAATGCATAAATTTTTGTATTATTACGCTCAAACATAGTAACTGTTTTCACATTACTAGACATAATAAAATCAGTTACTTTTATTAAAGTTTTATTATCACGTACTTTAATATTATTGTCATAAATAGTATCAATATTATTTTCTTCTGAAACAAAGAAGTTTACTTCTTTTGGTGTTCTTCCCTCTGGTCCTCCTAACCATATTTTTATATCATTCAGATTCTTTATAGAGCCAAAATCAATAACTGCTCTTGTCCATTTTCCTGTTCCTGCTACTGAAGAATAATTAAATATTGTACTAGTTGATGAACCTTGACTATTAGAAGTATAGGTCTTCTTCCCATCATACAATTTTGTTTTAGGCCATGCTGTACTTGTCCAGTAATAAGGCACTTTATTTGTAGCTGAGTCATAAACTTTTGGAATATCATATGTTAATTGATTTCCAGAAGAATCATAAAACTCTAATTCTGTAATCACGGTTCCATTACTTGCAAAGTGGTCATATACTTCCATAATTAAATATCTATTACTGACTTCTTTTTTATGAAAATGATAAGCTTTTGAAGTCTTATAAGCAGTGAGAGATGCATTATCTGTTGCTTCTACATAGATATAATATGTTCCTTCTTCTAAGCTAGATAAATCATATTCCATCATATTTGTATATTGAATCTCACTCCAAGGAACAGTTTCATATGTCAAATCTCCATTATCTTTTACAAGCGCAAAACGATATTGCTTCATTCCAGAAGAATAATAAGGGTCCGTAACATCTGCTTCAATTTCTAAAACATTATAATTTCTATTTACTAAAATATCATGAATAATTGGTTTTTTTGTATCTTTTGGATAAATAAAATAATTCGTATCCATTGTTGGAGTTGTATAAACAGATGTAAATGTTCTATCATAAATACATGGTAAGGAAGTATTTCTATTTTGAATGTATGTAGAAATAAAAGAGGCATCTGGTTCTAATGAATAACGATACATTTTAATTTGTTGAGGCTGTCTTCTATCATTACCACCAGTCCATAAATCAATTGTTTTCAGCTCTACTTCTTCACCAAAATCAACTAAAAATCTAGACCATTTATCTGTTGCATTAAAATTATATATAAATAGAGTGCTTGTTGTCCCACCCTCTGCATTCGAGCTATAAGAATACTTTTCATCATTTAAATGTTCTTTTTGCCAATATAAGGTATTGTTCCAATAAAATGGAACACCATTTGTAGTACTATCATAAGCCGAATCTACTGTATAAGAAAGTTTATTATCAGAAGCATCTAAAAATTCTAATTCATTAATTACAGCTCCATTACCATCTAAATGTTCAAATACTTCTACTACAACATATCTAGTAATGATTGGTTCATAAGAAAATTCATAAATAATATTAGTATCTTTTTCATGATTCTGATTATCTTTTACTTCCACTTCTATCTGATATTGTTCATGATTAGAAAGTTTTGCAAAAGAAAATAAATGTTCCTTTTCCTCTGAACTATAAGAATCTATTACTTGATTATCTTTTTTTATTTTAAATTCATAACCAATGATTTTTGAACTCTTAGAAATCGCAGAAGAAGTAACCAATAAACCCTCTCCCCATTTTATTTCTACCGTCAAATCTCCAATAATGATTGGATTATTTGTACAAGGAGAGGAAGATAATACTAACTTACTATCTGAATATCCTTTTCTAGCACACCATTTTCCATTATCGACCTCTACTTTGGTTTTCCCATTTTTATCAATCAATATTTCTCCATATGCATTCATATTTCCAGAAAAAGAGACATTAGGAATGACCTGATTATCTTCTACCACGTAAGAAATAGGTAATGTTCTTTCATTTACAATAACATCTAATTTAGCACCTTCCATAATATGGTATACACTATCTTGAAAAGCTTCTTTTTGGGCTTTTTTCACAATATTTAAAACAATTGGTACTGAAATTAAAGCAATTATTGCTAGTATTACAATAACTGCTAGGAGTTCTATTAATGTAAACCCTTTTTTCTTCATCTTCTACACCTTCTATTATTTCATTATAACATAAAAAACTAAGACTTTTAAAGTTTTAGTTTCTCTTTTTTATATTTTGAATACTATATAATAGGTGATACTATGAATCGTAATAACAATTGGTGGTGTGGAAGAGGGAAATGGTTTATTGCACACTTTATCTGTTGTATTATTCTTTTCTATCAATTACTTTTAACTTTATTCATTGTAACTCGTTTTAACCTATTTCTCATTTTCTTCTTTTGGATACTATCCGTTTTTTTCCTGTTTCATATAATATGGTGATAATAGACTTTCCGTTTTATAAATTCGGTCTATTAAATTTCCTATAATATTACAATTTTGATATTCTGAATCTGTTAATTCTAATTTATCTGGAAGAGCAATTAAAATAAAAAGTAATTTACGCTCTTCTTCTTTTAATGGATAATTTTTTTCATATCTTCTTAAGATTTCATAAAAATCAAAATCTAGAGAATGATGTAAATACAACTTATATAAATCAAAGATTGGCATATCAATTCTTGCTTTTCTCCAACTCGTCAAATAAGAATTTTTATTACGAATAAAATGTGTTAAATCTAAATTATTATGAATAACAACCAATCTTTCTTTTCGAAGCTCACTGACTAGATGATACCAATTATCTAGTTCTTTTTTTGCGTACCCTAAAGCTGCATAAATTTTAGAAATATTTCTGGCAAGTAAATACTCACTTGGACTCATATAAATATGAGACTCAATAATATTCATACGGTCATTATAATCACTATATAAATATTCAATATTATTAGAAATGTCTTCAAATATTTTTTTATAATCTGACTCATCTACTTCTTTATAATGTGTTGTTTTATTATGAAGCAAACTGACCAAATCTACCAAATCTAAAATTTTTTGTTCACTTGGCATATCAAAGTTTTCTTCATACTGAGTAATTTCAAAATCGTCATCTTCTTCACTCAAAACTTTGGGATAATATCCAAAACTTCTAGTATCTAAGTATTGGTAAATACTATTTTTATCAGTACTTTTTGGTTTTATTGCATAACGCCCTTCTTCTGTGTCAACAAAAGTAACTTGACCCTCCTTTTGATATCGATGAGGTTTTAAAGCATATTTTTTTAATAATTTATTCACTTTTTGCATGATAAATAGCTGGGATAATAAGTTTATCCCCTAATTTTACATCAGATAAATCATTATAGGACGCCAATTCCTCTTTGGTAATTTCATAACGTGCTAAAATATTGTCGATAGAATCCCCTTCTCTAATAATATAAACACGATACGTCATATAAGTTTCACTTTCATCCATGGTTCCAAATAAGGATGTTCTATTTTTATCTACTACTTCTATTTGCTCTTCTATTTTCACAGTTTCCTCCTCTCTTTCTTCTTTTTCTAATTTTTCTTTTATTTCTTCTAAAGTTTCTTCTTTTACTGGTGTAATCTGTTCAAAAATAGGCTCTTTTCTTTCTTCTACTTTTGGCTTTTCTTCTACCAATGGTTTTTCCTCTAGTTTATCTACTTTTACATCAATACTAACAGATAATACATTTTCATTCACAATTTCATAATAAAAATCATCAATATCCACTGTACTATTATCTAATAAATAATGGTCCTCTATATGAATATCAAATGGCAATTCATAAGAAAATGACTCTGTATTAGTGCTCGTATCAGTAATTTTATATTCTCCGTTTAAAGAAAAGGAACCCGCTATTAAATGGTCACTCTCTTTATGTAAAGAATGTTCTAACGAAATACTTGTAATTTCTGCTAAATTGGTTTTAAAAATAATTTCTTTTTTAAATGGAATTATCTTTTTCATCATATCACCCTTCCAGTTCACTACACTATATGACCAAAAAAGTAGAAATAGACTAAAAAAATTAGAAATTATATATCATAAGAGAAAAAAGAATAAAAAAAATGATTGCTTTCCAACAAACTAGTCTGATTTATATATCTTCTTCAATCATAGTGACTTAAAAAATAAACCCTACATTCTGGGCTAGATGCATATATTGTCCATCAAAATTTAAAGCTTTATTTATACTATTATTAGAAAATATAACATTTCTTTTTTTAAATCTTCGTTTATTTTAGTTCATCAAAAATGGTTCTATCTTTTGCAGTTAAAATTTGATGATTGTTTTTCATGTATATCATTCTAAAAAATACGATTAATTTCCTATTTCATAAATTTTTGCAAAAAAACAAATAAGTTTTAAAAAACTATTTGTTTTATTCTCTTTTATAATAAACTACTTGAATTATTTTGAAGATTTAATATTTCTTTTTCAGAAAGTCCTGTTATTCTTTCAATAAGAGACAAGTCCAAGCCTTCCTGTAACATAGATAAAGTAGTCTTCATAACACCTCGTTCTTCTCCCTGTTTCTTTCCTATCTCAATTCCTTCTTTTTTATATGCTTGTGCGACATCTTCTAATTTCATTTGTCTCTCCTCCTCATTCTTTAATTTTTCATAT
>JAAWNF010000040.1 GCA_022798795.1 Bacilli bacterium | reverse complement strand
AAAGAAATCGATTTCTTTTTTATTATGATGATACACATCATAATAATTACTATGAATATATAAACTAGAATTCTTTGATGCAATCTGGGCTAATTTAGAACCGATAATGGAATAGGTGGCATAATTACACGAAAAGTCATATTTATGATAATTTCTAATTTGCCAAAAAAAGCGCTTTATAAAATTTTTCATTTTTCGTATCATTACATTTGATGAAGTAGACAATTTGTATTCTTCTAGTTCTATTTCTTGACTTAACTGTTTTAAAAGAATACCTTCATTTTCTTCTAGTACAAGTTTTACTTGATAGTCTTTCACTAATTGGTTTAATAATAGTAACAGTGCTTTTTCCATTCCACCAATTTTTAAGTTTTTACTAAAAACAATAATTCTCTTTTTTTTCATGTTTTACACTTTCGTTTTCATAAATTCTAAATATTCATCACAAACTTCTTTACCACCAATTTTTTGAACTACTCCATGTTCAATCCATACTACCCTATCACACATTTTTTTTATTTGTTCTGTTGAATGAGAAACAAATAACACAGTTGTTCCTCCAGTAATCATGTTTAACATTTTAGCTTCACTTTTTGTTTGAAAAGCCACATCTCCTACGGCTAATATTTCATCGACAATGAGTATTTCAGGATTTACAATTGTCGCAATTGAAAATGCAAGTCTAGCCACCATTCCAGAAGAGAAATTCTGTACAGGAACATTTAAAAAATCTTGCAATTCTGAAAACTCAACAATTTCATCAAATTTAGAATCTATTAGTTCTTTAGAATAACCCATCACTGCACCATTTAAGTAAATATTTTCTCTAGCTGTCAATTGTGGGTCAAATCCTGCACCTAATTCAATCATTGGACAAATATTTCCATATGATTTGATAGAACCTTTTGTAGGCTTCATTACGCCTGCAATTATTTTTAATAAAGTAGATTTTCCAGCACCATTGCTCCCGATAAATCCAACGACTTCACTTTTTCTTACTTGAAAGTCAACATCAGAAAGTGCCCAAAAGTCCTTTTTTTCTTGTTTTTTATGTTTTCCGATATCAACAAACCATTGCTTCAATGAAAAACCTTTTTCTATTCCTAAATTAAATTTCATTGACACATGTTCTACATCTATCATAACTTCTTTTTTTTCCATAAACTCCTCCTATACATAATAAATAAATTTATCTTGTTTCTTTTTAAAAACAATCATACCTATTATTAAAAAGCCTAAAGCACTTCCACCACATATTAAAAATTGAGAAATTCCAGGACATTGATGATAAAGAATAATTGTTCTTGCAAATTCAATATAATGATATAGTGGATTACATTTTAAAACAATTTGAAGTTTTGGACTGATAACACTAATATCATACATAATAGGTGTAAGATAAGTCCAAATAGTAATGATAATTCCATAAATATAAAACATATCTCTCAAAAACACCGAAATGGTAGATAAAATAAATCCCATTCCAACTGTAAATAAAAACAAACAAATCAATGAATATGGCAATAATATATGGTAAATATTAATTCCAGTTCCAGTTACAAATATCATAATATAAAGTGGAATTAAAGTCAGTAATAGATTAATACCAACAAATAAGCACTTTGATAAAGGAAAAATATACTTTGGAATATATACTTTATTTATCAAACTAAAATTGGCAACAACACTACTCATTGCTAAATTAGAAGCTTCTGAAAAATAATTAAAAAAGGTTAATCCTGTAAGTAAATATACCAAATAATTTACTCCAGGTGTAGAAAATTTGAATACATTTGAAAATACAATGGCCATAACAGTCATCATCAAAATAGGATAAAGCAAACTCCAAAATACGCCTAACACAGAACGCTTATATTTTACTTTAAAATCTCTTGATACAAGCTGTTCAATTAAAAATCCATATTTTTGAAAACTATATTTTATATTATGAATAAAACTCATTATAAAACCTCCAATATTTTTTACCTCGTTTTTATTATAACACATTTAAAAACTATTTTTCTACTTTTTTATAATATTTATATAGTCAAAATTCAAAAAACTATTGAAAACAGTTTCAATAGTTTCACGATAGAAATACTAATCTTGATTTTTTAAGAAAAGCATTTTTGTAATTGGTTTCATTTTTTTAGTTGAGACATTAATTCCATTTGACATGATTAAGATATAAATCGGAATAAAGTTCAACATATATCTAGAACGAGTCTCCCACATCAACAGGAAGATTAAAAGTCCAAACATACTCAGTTTTCCTATATTCAAAATATCATGTTCTTTGCCATACTTTATACTATATAAAACAGAAATTAAAATCAATAAAATCATTGTAAAATGAAACATTTGGCAATAATAATCAATGTATTTATAGTATGGACCACTTTTTAATAAAAATTTATGAGCAATATTATTGTCTGCCGCATAAGAATCTAAAATTGTCTCAAAATCATAAGTTCCACCACCCCAAGTCTGGGCTCTTACTTTATGATTTAAAAATTTGATATAACCTTGTGTTCCATATGATTTTAACCTTTCTTTTATCACCCTTAAATTTTCATTTTTTCTAGTATCATAATCAGGTAATCGTAATGTAAACTGCCATTCATCAGCATCAAATGCACCGTCCTTATACATGCCCATCATAATAAAATGGGTAAAAGGAACAGACTTTGTTAATTCATAATCAATACCAATGATGTTTGTTCGTTTAATAAAGGTAACAAACGATATTTCAAAAACTGCAAATCCACATAAAGCAATAGCTGCAATTTTCGCCAATTTTTTGAAGTTTATTTTTATAATTTCATTTATGGCAAATGCAATTACTACGATTAAAGCAGTTACTTTTAAATTTAGCGATATAAAGGAAAAAAGTCCAAGTAATAGTGAATATACTATCAATTGTTTATTGTTTTTCACATCATTCAATTTCATAATGAGATATAAAAATCCAATAGGCAAAAACATACTCATAGTATCTGTATACATAATTGTCGAATATGGATAAATTGGAAGAAATAAAAACATCAATACTAACGTAAAGCAAGCCCCAAAGTTTCCATATATTTTTTTTGCTACTTTAAATAATAATAAAATGGCAAATTGAATAAATAAAGTATTTACCAATAAAGTAATTATATGAATATTTGATAGATGAAAAAATGAAAAGAATTTAATGGTAAATGCAATCATCAAAGTAATTAAAATGTTATTTGGTGCTTGAATATAATATGGAGCCATATCCGTAGAATGACCGTATTGTATCATCTCTTGAGCCGACTGAATGACCAGTTTTAAATCCCAACTAGGGTTTGTTCTGACAAGATAACCGATGAGCAATTGCAAAAAAGTCATAACTATAACTACAATGATATAGAATATCCATGTTTGCTTATTTGATAAATTCTTGAATTTAACTGATAACTTTTTATAGAATAATAATAAAAAGGAAAAAAAGAAACATATTAATAAAATTAATAAAATTGGATTAAATTCTTTTTCTCCATCTAATAAACAAGTAGAAAAAAACCACCCAAGTATTAAGAAAAATGACAATTTCCAAATCTTATTCAAATCAACATTATATAATAGCAAAACTGCCTTTGATTTCATCAATTTATTTTTCAGATTTTGATTCTTCATACTTTTCTTCACTTTTTTTACCTTCTGAAAATTCGTCAAAGGCTTGATCGAAAAATCGTTTCATTTTCTCTGAAATTTTTTTCCAACTCCAATTTTTTATATATTTTAAATTTTCTTTTCTCAAATCCTCTACATGTTCTAAATTGTCAATAAACATTTTTATTTTTTCTTTCAAACATTCTTTACTACGTTCTTCTAAAATATATTTCTTCTGTAATGGACCAAACGCATCTGGAACAATACCAACATCTGTAGAAATAATAGGCACTCCACAAGCCATTGATTCCAAAACTGGGTTTGGTGTTCCTTCTATTTTAGAAGCACAGATATATAAGTCTATTTTTGAATAGTAATCTACCATTTCATCATGAGGAATCATTCTTTCTTGTCTATCTGCAAAAAACATTTCAATAGCATATCCTTCTTCATTCAATTCTTCTAGTGCTGGTTTTAAAATTGTATTCACACCTTTAAAGTCCTCTTTGTCCTTTTCCCAAGCACTATTTCCTACCCAGCCAATAACCAAAGGTCTATTTTTTATATTTGAAAATCGCTCTTCATTTTTTGGATAAAAATAATCTAAATCAACTCCATCTGTGATTACCATATAAGGTTGCTTCGGGATTGGAAGTTCTTTATAAATCTGAAACAATCGATTTGATGAAACATAATATTGGTCTACTTTTGGAACAATATTAAGTGTGTTATTCAAGCTATCTCCTTCTAAATAAAGATGATCGTAAACTGCTGTCGTTATAATTTTAGGATGAATGAATTTGGCATAAAATGTCTCAACAGTACAACCTAAAGAATGCACATACTCTGAAAAATCATAATAATCTAATGTTAACAATTTTCCTCTCCAAAAAAAGTGCAATAAATCACAATCTTCAGCATAAATTAAGGTCGTTGCTATATTTTCATCAAAATAAGTTGTAGGAATAATTTTAAATTCATAATATTCACTTAAATTTTTGGATACATTTCTGGCAATATTTGCAAATGCCCAATTATCAGCATCCACAATGAATGCAATTTTTTTCTTGTTCATAAATTACCCCCTTTTTAATAACTTTCTACCAATTGTTTTTATTTTTCGAAAAACTTTAATCATTGCTTTAAAAATTTTATAACAAATTGGATGCCGTTTTTTGATTTGTTGAATTTTATAATACTTGCTAGAAAGACTATCAAAGTTATTGTATAATATCTTGGTTTGCTCCAAAGCAAAATTTCTTTCTGCTTTTAATCCTTCAATAATCATTTTCAATTTTTCTATTTCATGTTCATGTTGCTTTAATAACGTATATCTAAGTTCGGCTAATTCATTTAAGTGTTTTTTTTCTATTTGTATTATTTCCATCAATTGATGTTTTTGGTCCACAAAATATTTTTGATAATGTTCAGCGCTGTCGTTTGCCAACACTTTTTCTTTTGATAAGGCAATAAAAGTTTCTACTTTTTCTATCAATTGATTACGATATTTTTGATATAAAACTGGATTACTAGGAATCTTTTTTATATAATTTTTTAGTGTTTCAAACGCTTCTTCTTTTGAAACACAATTTAATAGTTGTGCATATTCTCCTAAGCGATTTTTAACATCTTTATTTTCTCCATCATATATCAAGATGACTGGTATACCCAAAGCCAAACATGGCAATGCACAATGAAGTCTAGAGGTAACCACTAATTTGGAAGCTTGATAAAATTTTAACAAATCCTCTACTTTATTCATTCTTTCTTCCCATGATAAGGTTTCGTGTTCTTTGCTTAGTGTATGTGTTTTTTTACAAATCTCCATATTAGAATTTTCTTGTAGCATTTCTACTAGTTCCTCATCAATGTCTACAACACAAATACGATTTTTAGGCTTTATATCTTCAAAAGGTTGTATGGTTAAAGTTAAACAACCTGAAAAGTAATTTTGTATATTAGCATCATCTAAATATGATTTTGTTAAGGAATCACGTAAACTAATTGGTTCATAATTCTTCAAATATTTCAAAAAATAATCAGTAAAATAGATTGGTTTCTCATCGGTTAATCCATCAGTAAAATGAACTGAAATGAATAATGGATTAATAAATGGAGATGGTGGAAAAGAATATTTATCATGGTTAAACCAGCCATTAAAAATGATGGTTACTGGCTCATCATTTTTTGAAACAAATTCATTTATTTGTTCTCGCTCAATATAATAGTCCACTTTAGGCAAAAATTTTATTGCAGCATAACTTTGGATATCGTCCCCTATATTTCTACTCTTTTTAAATGTTATCAAACCATATTTCATGTGCTTTACTCCTTACTTAATATTTATAAAACTATATATCCTTTTGAAAATTATAGCAAATCTTAAATTTTTTGTCCAGACTTACATTTTAAAGTTGTCAAAAAGCAAATTCTTATTTTCTTCTTTTTTCCTTAAAAGTGCAAGATTTAAAAACAAAAATGGAACTATTGTTGACAAGTGATTCATATTATTTCCAGATAGATAAGAGCAAGCAAAATAAAGAAGATAAACACTTAAAATCAAACTACTTTTTAAACTGAAATTCATAAACCAATTTCTAATAATCCAATATCCTAAAACAATATAAGGTAAAAAGAATAACAAACAACCAATTATACCGAATGCATAATACTGTAACACAAAATCTCTTTCAATATTAAAGATGTTTTGAATTCTGGTATTTGTAATTCCAAACCACTTATCTAACTCATTATCATTCACTTCTAATACTCTTTTTACCATAGCAGTTTCCAAATAACGATAATCAATTCTTTTTTCAACTGGAAGATTTAATATTTCATACCAAAAATCAGGGTCATGCTGATAAGGATATGATTTTAAAATAAATTGTTCTGCAATTCTTTTTTCTTTATAATGCATTTCAATATATTCTCTTTTATCAACTGAAACATAACCATTTTCGTTCATCACTAAAGTTGCTAACGCTTCTTCTTTAAGGGGTTCTTCTGAAATACTTCCTAATACATTCATGCGATTCACACTAGGAGAAAACGGAAGTACTATCATCATAGGAATAACAATTCCTAAAAAAAACAATAACAATTTCCTATCCCACTTTTCTTTTTTTAAGAATACAAAGAATAAATATGTCATAAAACATAAAACAAAGATGATAATACCGCCTATACTAGCTACTCTAGTTCCTAAAATAAGCATGGAAAATAATAAAATGCTTGTACAAAAAATGCTTGCTATTGACTTACTTTTTTGAAGCCATAAAAAACAAAGAGGAACCAATAATAAAAGCCAAGTACTTATCTGATTGGCATACATAAAAAAGCCTTTAGATGCCAAGTCATAATAATTATAGCCATTTTGTTTTAAGAAAAACCAAGAAATAAAATTACCTACGATTTTTTTATCACTATAACTTCCGTATGAAATACAAAAGAAATTAGTAATCACAATACTACCACTAATTAAAATAATCCAACTTAACATAATTTTTTGAATTTCATTCTTATTCAACCTCAAATAATAAAACAAAGGAATAAGAAATACAGGCATAGAAAGTTTTAAAAAGTACAAAAATTCTTTTACAATATTATAATTAAAATTACCTGGGACTAATGAAGTGAAATTTAGTGCATGAAAATGATGACATAAAAAATAAATTCCAAGCAATAATAAATATACTATAACCCATTTGATACTCTTTCTAGCTTCTTTCATCACAAATAATAACCAACAATATGCAACCAATATTAAAATAACTCTCACTAAAGTGGTGATACTGTTATAAAAGAACATAATTTCAAATATTGGAAATGTAACTAAAAATAAAAATATCACTTTTTTTAAAACGTTTAATTTTTTCTCCATATCATTCACCTTTCTTTAATGATATCATAAAGACAAAAAAAGAGAAACAATAATTGTCTCTTACTTATTTGTTTCGTGATAATAATGAAGTTCTGATAATTCTTCTGCTACCTTTTCTAATTCATCTGCTTCGATTTCATTTAGTACTTCCTCTACTTCAAATAGTAAAGAAGATAAGCTATTATAATGCTGATAAAATATATGATAACGTTCCAATATTTTTATTTGAGAATCTTTTAACATCAAACCATTTTTTCTCTTTATATAAAAGTCATGTTCAATGTTTAAGTCTTCCATTAAAGAATCAATATTTATATCATAACCATTTATTTTCATATACATCACTTCCTTATTTGTGGAGAAAAAGGATTTTGAAAATCCTCTAAAATAGATTTCTGTAAAGTAGGGTCTAAATTCATAGAATCTAATAATTTCTTTTGAATTGGCGTCAACATGGTAGCGTCATAAATTGCAATCCTGCATTTCAAACCACAGATTTGAGCACATCCCAATCGATAAAAAAAGTATTCTCTAATATCTCCTATTTTATCTCTGTATTTTAAATAATCTTCCATTAGCATTGGCTCTTCTATCATTTTTTGTAACAAATAAGCATAAGCGATATTTTTATGATTTCCTAATTGTTCTATAGAAAGTAAAGAACCATCTGGTAATAAAAAACCCTCTTTATACTCTTCTAACGTTTTTTGATAATCTAATTGTTTATCTGAGGCAACATAAATATCTAAGCTAGACTTTGCTTTTTTATTTTTTAATGATTCATAATTTAAAAGTTCTCCCTCTTCTAAATATATAAAACGTTTAAAATGCAGACTTGCAACAGCACAAGCTCTTTCAAAGAAAGGAAATCCTACTTGTATATATTGAAGTCGATGTAATAAAAAATCATAATATGGAGTAAATAATCCATATTGTTCTGCATAAGAGTCAAAAGCCTTTTTATTGACTTCTGATTCAGAACACCATCGCTCACATATTTGCTTACTAAATTCCAATAAATCTTCCCATTTTATTTCAAACTTTTTTCCATCTGGTGCTAATAATATCACAGTCATTTTATCCTCTTTCTAATATTTGAAATTATCCAATCTATCTAATAATTCCTTGGTAACTACTGCACTTGCTTCAGAAGTTTCTTCTATTTCTTTATAGACAACTTTTTTCATTAAAATAAAAGGTAGTTCAACAGCACACTCTAATTTATGTTTTACAAAGATTCTAGCTCTTACTTTATCGTAATTATGAATTGCTTCCTCTTTTTCAATAGGCTTTTTTCCTTCTAACTTTGCATTATCTACATTCCACATATCATCTTTATTAATCCCAAATTCAATTAACAATTCATATCGTTCAAAATCTTCTTTTGAATACATTTCCATTTGATTCATCCCATGACTAATCAAAAAAGAATTGCCAGAACCACTAATAATAATGGCTTCTCCTCCAGGTGTTTGATATGATGTTGCTCCTTCAAATGGAAAAGTAACTAAAACTTGATGATTCTTTAAAAAATCATTTCTTGCAGTTTCATAGCTATCAGGATTACTTAAATATTCAATAAATTTCATAACACTAGATTCAGGACCACTACCAGTAAAATAGTAATTATCCATATAGAATTCATAGCTAAACATTCCCTTATTAACAAGCTCTATTTTTTGAATTTGCTCCATGGAAACAATCGTATAACTACTTTGGTCTATCATGTATACCTTTCGATTGGTTGAAAGGGCTATGACATATTTTTTATCCATAAATGTCCCATATATACTTACAAGAGGAAATTCCATGGTTTCAAATAATATGCTCAATTGTTTGTTTTCATTCATTGCTTCATTTTCTTTTGACAACTTTCCATACTTAAAACGTTCATAGTAATTCAACGTTTTTGATATTGAAAGATAAGGAGTAAAAGGATATTCTGCTGTATTTTCGTGACAATAAGAACGAATAAAACGATATACTTTTGATTTTTCGCTTCCAGTAAATTGATATCCATTTAAAGAAAATGTTAGACCAAAAGTCCCAGTTCCTGTTATTTTAAAAATACTCATTTCTTCCCTTATCAAAACTTTATAGTGCTCTTTGTGCACAATAAGAAGTCTATCTTTACTAGTCCATACAATTAAATATGTTTTTTTCATAGTTGCAGTAATCGCTTCTATTATCGTTTCTCCCCCTGTAAGTAGGGTTAACATTCTCACATAAGCATCTACTATTTTATCTTTTTCTTTGAGTTGAAATGGTTCTATTTTGTCTAATGTTTTTGTGACCTCTGCCGTACTAATAGCAACTGGAATTTTAAATAATTCAAATCCAATTGGTGCTGTATAATGGTCTGGATTATCAATTCCCTTAACTTTGTCTATTGTCTTGTCCTTCATCTCAATTACTTTATCTTTTAAATTCACATTTCCTAAATATTCTGTCGCTTGTTTTATCGTATTCCCCAATTTATCTTTTAATGACATAGTCCATCCTCCGTTCTTAACTATTATAACAAAAAGTTTTCTATTTCACTAGAAAACTTCTAAAATTTTACATATTTAAATTCTGTTTCATCAACGCTTCTACTTCATCATGAAGCAATTGATTGGCTTCTTCTAATTTCATATCTCCAACTTTAAATGGTTTTCCATAACGAATCACTAAATTTTTACTTCTAAAAACATAATCTCCTGTAATCCCAAATGGAACCAAATAAGAATCCGTTTTTTCTGCCATACTTACTGCACCAAATTTAAAGGGTAACAGAAACTCATTTGTCTTATTTCTAGTTCCTTCTGGAAAAAGACCTACAGCTCCACCATCTTTTAACACAGACAAAGCCAAGGCTTTAGAATTCTCATCTTTTTTACTTCTATCTACAGAAATACAACCCGTTCCTTTAAAAAACCAAGCTACCTTTTTATCATCAAAATATTCTTTCTTAGCCATATAATGAATTCCTCTTTTAGTTGCTATTATAGTCAAGCATTGGTCATACAAATGTTTATGGTTACCAACAATCAAAATAGACCCTGATTTTGGAATGTTTTCTGCGCCTATAATGGTTGGATGATAATACCATTTAAAAATTGGACCCAGAATTAATTTTCCAAATTTATATAAAAATGGAACTTTTTTATTCATCATCATCAACTCCTATATCACTTTGCAATTTTATAAAATCTACTTTTCCTAATTTTGTTTTTGGCAACTTTTTTCTGTAAACGAATTCGGAAGGAATCATATATTTTGCCAAATTCTTTTTACTATATTCTCTAATCTCAGATTTGATAAATAACCCATGAAATCCTTCTTTTAAAACGATAAATGCCTTGGGAACTTCTCCTTTATATGGATGAGGAACTCCAACTACTGTACACTGTAGAACTGCTGGATGAGCTTCTATTACTTCTTCTATATGAGATGGAAATACATTATATCCACTAGAGATAATCATTCTTTTTTGTCTTCCTTTATAGAAAACAAAACCATCTTCATCCATATAACCCAAATCGCCTGTATGTAGCCATACATGTCCGTCTTTATGTACTTGTAACGCTTCATTCGTTTCTGCTTCATTGTTTAAATAACCCATCATTAAGGCTTTTGTATGAACAACAATTTCACCTGTTTCGCCAAAAGGAAGTGTCTCCCTAGTCGCTGGGTCAATAATTTTCACATAATTTCCTGCTAAAGGAATTCCAACTGAACCACTTTTATTCACATCATCTGCTGCCAAACAAACAGCAGCAAGTGCTTCTGACAAACCATAACCTTGTGTAATTCTTGCAGTTGAATTGTGGGCTTTAAAATATTCATTGATTTTGTTTTCCAAATTGCTATTTAAAAGGTCCCCTCCACTCACTGCGTATTTCAAAAACGATAAGTCAAGATGTTTTATATTATGGTTTTCAGATAACGCTTCAAATAAAGTTGGTACTCCCAAAACACATGTTGGTCTTGTTTTTTTGAATAGAATATCAAATTTTTTTGAATCAAATTGTGGGACTAAAATGGTATAACATCCAAGTGCTAAAGGAGTATGCATTAACACACTAAGTCCAAAACCATGAAAATTTGGCATAATTGCCAAACAACAATCACCTGGTTTTAATTGTTTTAATGAAATTTGTTCTTGCTTTGCTGCTAAAATAAAAGCTCTATTTTGGATTACTACATTTTTTGGAGTTCCACTTGTTCCACCACTATGAATAATAACAGCTGGGGTATCTTTCCCAAATTTTGTATCCATTTTTTCTCTTAATTTTTTAGATTGTTTTAGGAACGTTTTCCAACTCAGAAATTTCTCGTTTTTTGGATATTTCAGAAATTTTCGCCCTTGTGTTAATTTATATCCAATTTTCATAAATAATCCCATTGAGTCACTCGCTGAAACAAAAATAACTTTTTTTATTTTTGTTTCCTCTATATTTTTTTCTATTTTATGGTAAAACATATCAATCATAACTAGATATTCACTATTTGTAGAAATTAAATTGTCTTTGATTTCTTCTTCGGCAGAAAGTGGATGTAGCATATTTGCAATTGCACCCAATTTATTGAGTCCATATAATGCTATCAATACTTCTGGTACATTTGGCATACATAAAGTTACAATATCACCTTTTTTAATTCCCATTACTTTAAAAGCTGCTGCAGAGGCATCAATCTCATTTAAAAATGTTTTATAAGTTGTTTTTTTTCTAAAATACTCATAAGCTGTATAACTGGGATATTTTGCAGTACTTCTTTTTACTTGTTCATACATACTGATATTAGGGATTTTAATATTTACGTCTTCTTCTTTATAATATTTACTCCATGGAGCTGGTATTTCTTTTTTTCGTCTAAAAATCTCAAATATAGACATTACAAATCACCTCTCATTAATGTTTTAATAGTTTCCTCTAATTTTTCTTTTTCTCTTTCTAGATTATTTTCTATTATAGATATTGGCTTTCCAAAAACGATTTTTAAGTTTCTTGAGAATAAAGAATAGTCTCCCGTTATGGAAAATGGAATAATTTCTGTATTGGTGTCCCTCGCCATTTTTATTGCTCCCATTTTGAAAGGAAGCATTTTCATTTTTTCTTTTTCTGTTGTCCCTTCTGGAAAAATTCCAATTAATTGTTCTTCTTTTAAATAAGCTTCAGCTTTTTCCAAAGAACTATGGTCTTTTTTTGTCCTATCAACAGGAATCAAACCCATATTTCCAAATATAATTTTTTTAGGTCCTTTCCATAATTCTTTTTTTGCTAAAAAGTGAATAGAACGTTTGGTAGAACTGATTAAAAGCAAACAATCAAAGTTGCTAGTATGATTACCAGCTAAAATAATTCTTCCTGAATTTGGAATATTATCTCTTCCTATTATTTTAGGTGTAAAAAATATTTTAAATAATACTGTAATAATAGGTCTAGCAAATCGATATAATAATGCATCCTTTTTTTTCATATTTTTACCTCTATTCT
>JAAWNF010000039.1 GCA_022798795.1 Bacilli bacterium | reverse complement strand
CAATTACATTGTATCATAAGTTTCTGATATGACTCATTTTTGTTTACCTAAAAATAGTGTCAGATTTTTTCACCAACACTATTTATTATAGAACCTAAACTGAAAGGAAACTTTTAGTTTTTTTTATGATTTTGAAAAGTTTAGTGAAAAATAGAATTTGGAAATACCGAAATATCCAAAAATAAATTTCTATATAGCAGATTTTGAATTTGTATTTTACATTTTGATAAAGTAAGATAACAGGGGATAAGGTTGATAATCTTTACATTGTAAATAGAAAAAAAGACTACATTTTTGTAAATGTAGTACTATACCAAACGAGGTAAGTACTTGCAAGACAAAACAAGTACATCCCTTTTTTATGGACTCTCATCCATCTATATTTAGTATACTATATTCAATACGATAATGCAATAAAATCCATAGCAAGTTTTTTTTTCACACTTTATTTTTTATTTCATACAATACTTTGATTGGAGTTTGATTTATGAATAAAATAGATAGAGAGTTTCATCATTTCATTGATATTTTTAAAAATTCAACGAGGGAACAATTACTATTTCAAATGAAAGAAAATTTTAAATTGATTCCAGAAGAGACTCAAAAGTCAATAGAGGACTATTTCAGAAAATTTTCTTATTGGGGGAAATTGGATATCCAAAATGGGGAGTTTGAAGAACTTGAGATTAAAGCAGATTCTTTTAAAGAACATTTAGATGATTATGTATGGCTTTATGATAGACTAAAAGATTATCGCTCTAAAAAACTTTTACTGGCAATTATGTGTAATTGGTATCAATATGATTTTAGAATATTAGATGAAACAATAGAGAAAATGTATCCAGATTATTTTGATTTGGATATTGTAAAATGTAGTAATGATGAAGTCATTGTAGATTTAGGAGCTTATATCGGAGATACAATAATGGCGTATTTAGATATGTATGGAGAAGATAATTATAAAAAGATTTATTGCTATGAAATTACCGATGAAGTATTTGAATTTTTAAAATCAAATTTAGGGAAATATTCAAATATAGAATGTTATAAAAAAGCGGTGGGAGATAGAAATGAAACGCTATTTATTAATGAAAGTAATGTGGATGCATCAGCAAATACATTAAGTGATAATGGAAGTAATGAAATTCAGACTGTAACGATTGATGAAGATATTAAAGAACCGATTACATTGATTAAAATGGATATAGAAGGCTACGAGCAGAAAGCTTTGTTAGGATGTGAACGTCATATTAAAGAAGAACATCCAAAATTATTAATTTCAGTTTATCATAATCATGAAGATATTTGGAAAATTCCTAGAATGATAGATAAAATGAATTCAGATTATGATTTCTATTTGAGAAATCATGGTGGACCTATTTTTCCGACTGAAATTACCTTATTGGCTATACCAAAGACAAAATAACTCTTATAAAATACACTTAGTAAATTATATAAAATAGAGATAAATAGTTGGATAGAATAAAAAGAGTTAGAAAATATCATTTCTAATTCTTTTTATAATATGGGATACCAACTTCTTTATAAAAATTAGGGTCATCAATTAGTAGATTTCCTTCATATTGTGGAGTAATGTGTTGCATTTCTCTTAAAGCACTAGTACTTCCTCTATAATGGCCCATGAAAGACCTTGTTTCTATATAAGCTGCTATACTATTTTTATCTAGCCCAAAAATAATTTCTATGGTGAGTAAGTTAAATGCATACCAGTCTAACATTTCATTCACATCTCCATATTGATATAAAAATTCATCTACATAATTATCCATGATGTCTATAGGGTTTCCTTGTACTTGCATATTATCTAAGTCACAAAGACATCCTAATCTATAATTTTTATAGTGGGATAAAACATTATCACTTTTTAAGTCACCATAAATAATTCCTAATTGATGAAATCTTTCTAATTGATTTCTTAGTTTTTTTAAAAATTCTAATTTTTGAAATGTTGTGAATGTATTTAGTGAAAAGTCTTGATAATTCATGGCTTCTCCAACTAGATATCCAATAAATTCATTTTGTAAAAAGATTCTACCTTCTACTTGAATTTTATTTGGTAATGTCATACTTCTTAAAATATCAATTTTTCTTTTTTTGTTTTGTATCGTTTTTATAGGAAATGGGCATCTATTACATTGGTCATAAAAAATTTTTAATAAAATATTTCTTCTACCATCTGGTATTCGGCAAATGAATCCTTCGCCTCCATAGGTCCAGTAATAAAGTTGTTTTATTTCTTCTAAATCTTTTTTACTATCAAAATAAATATCGTCCATGAAATCACCTTCCGATATAGTATAGCAAATAAAAAAAGAAATGCAAGCTATTTTAACATTTCCATAATTTCTTTTGGTATTTTTTTATTGATTCCCAAAACTACTGCATAAATTAAGTAATAATCTCTTGTATATACTTCTTTCCAAGAACAATTATCGAAATTACTAAAATCAAGTAAAAACTTTTTTAGTCCTTTCGCATTTTTTAAAATTTGATTTCCTTTTTTTGTCCTAATTAGATTGCATTTTGAATGGAATACAATAAAAATTTTTATAAACATATAAACCATTATAATTCCTGGAAGAAACATCAATATAATATCAATTAAAATAAAAATGACAGAAAAATTTTGAATATTTTTTATAGTAAAAGCAATTGCAAATTGACCTACAAAAACAGCTAAAAAGATAAGTCCAAAAAATCGAAGAATAAATTTTCCAGTTTGTTCGTTTTTGTTAGTCATTAAATTTTGCTCTTTTGCCTCTTGTTCAATTACCTTTTCATATTGATTTTTAAACATAGAATTGATTTTATTAGTTTTGAGAGAATTCAGAACAAATAAATCTGATTGTGATAACATATTTGTATCTTTGTTTGTTATAATAAATTGATTATTTTCTATAGAAATATACTTTTCATAAATTAATTTTAAAATGTGAGCAGTGATATCTTTTTCGTATTCTAATTCAAAATTATCTAAATAAGATAGTAGAGAAGGAGAGAGTTTATTTAAATGTTCTCTACAATATTCTAAGTTTTTTTGTTCAAACTTAGAATTTTTTCGTATTTTATTTTGCGTAATAGTTCTATAAATTAAGTAATAAGTAATAAATCCAAATGGAGGAACAGAAAAGAAAACAAATAGAAAGACAAGCGCAAAAACAAAAGATAAAATTATGTTTTCTGTTTGAGTTATTGAATAAGAAACATCATTTATGATAAAGTGTTCTGCTTTCATTCCAAATGCAAAGTAACAAATGACTAATATGGAAAAGAAAAACATTCCTAGCTTTAATAAAAAAATCAATTTTTTTTGCATAACAAATTTCCTACTTTCTAAAAGTATTATAACAAATATTTATAAAAAAAACTACATAAGTAGTTTTTAACGGTTATAAAATTCAACGATTAGTGATTCATTAATGTCAGCATTTAATTCGCTTCTTTCTGGATATCTTACATAAGTACCAGCCATTTTTGATTCATCGTAAGTTACGAATTCAACGCGTTTATTTAATGCTTCTAAAGATGATTTAACAATAGCCATTTCTTTTGCATTTTCTTTAATTGCAATTACATCACCTGGTTTGCATTGGTAAGATGGAATATCAACTTTTTTTCCATTTACTGTTACATGTCCATGATTTACAAATTGTCTTGCACCTTTTCTAGTAGTGGCAAATCCGATTCTGTATACTAGGTTGTCTAAACGACTTTCTAATAATTTTAAGAAGTTTTCACCATGTACACCTTTTTGTTTACCAGCTTTTAAGAATAATGTGTGGAATTGTTTTTCGCTTAATCCATACATAAATCTAACTTTTTGTTTTTCTTGTAATTGAACTCCATAGTTAGATAATTTTTTAGCTCTTTTATTTCCATGTTGTCCTGGAGCAAAAGGACGTTTTGCGATATCTTTACCATTTTCTAATGTAGAAAATCCTAAACGACGTGATTTTCTGAAACTTGGTCCTGTGTATCTTGACACAATAATCTCTCCCTTCTTTTCTAGAAGGCTATTTTGCCAAATTATAGGGTGAATAAACTAATATCTTCGCTTTGCAGCAAAAGTTACCGATAACCCCTAAAGGGAATACTCACTTTATAATTTTCAAAACAGCGCTGCTAGATGCATACGCAGTTACAATTATATTATGTTTTTCCTTGCCAGTCAATACCAAAATGAGAATTAATCATGAAATTGGTAAAAAAAATGTCAAAAAATTGCAATTATGTGATATTATTATAATAACGGGATATTAGAGGTGATACTATGGATAATGTGACTTTACTTTTCGTGACATTTTTTCTTGTCGCAATGGTTTTAGTTATATCTGTTTTAAATATAATCCAAGCTCGTAAAAATAAGAAAATGAAAAAATTATTAGAAAAATTAGAAATAGAAAAAAATACACTTAGTAGTACACCTATCAGTCCAGAACTTGAAAAAGTTGGAACTTTTATGAAAGGTGGAAAATTAGGGATTCTTTATGAGGATTGGAAAGAGCGTTTGGAAAGCATTAAAGATGTTCAGATTCCAAAAATAACTGATTTAATGTTAGAAGCAGATTATTCTTTGTCGCAAATGGATTATAAAAGTACTCTTTATAAAATTGCTAAATTAGAAATGGAATTATATAAAGTAAGAACAAATTCAGAAGGATTATTAAAAGAAATTAGAGAACTTACTAATAGTGAAGAAAAGAACCGAAATATTGTTACAAAATTGAAAGCTACTTATCGTGAATTATTTCAAAAATATCAAGAATCTGCCAATGAATATGGAACTCTTGGTGAGTATGTGAGATTGCAGTTTGAAAATATTGCGAAACGCTTTGAAGCTTTTGAAGTAGCAATGGATAATAATGATTATGGAGAAATTACTTCTATTATGAATGCAATAGATGAAATGTTAAAACATATGGAAGTTGTAATAGAGGAAGTACCAGCTATTGTATTACTTACTGATTCTATATTACCAAAAAAGATAAAAGAAATTCAAGCAACCTATGATGAGATGATAAAGGATGGATATCCATTAGATTATTTAAATATTGAATACAATATAGAGGAAGCAGAAAAGAAAATCAATGATATTTTAGATCGAGGCAAAGTTTTGAACTTAGAAGATAGTTTGTTTGAACTTAAAGTATTATTAGATTATTTTGAATCTGTGTTTAATGATTTTGAAAAAGAAAAAATGGAGCGTCATAGTTATGAGGAAGCTAATTTTTCTTTTAAAGGTAAGTTAGAACATATGAACGAGTTGGTTTTAGAAATTTTTTCTGGAATGGACCATGTAAAGAAAATATATAATTTATCTAAAGAAGATATAGAGGAATTAAATCATATTCATGATGATTTAAGTAACTTAAATGAAGATTATGTTGTGTTAATAGAGCATACCAGAAATAATACATTTCCCTATTCTAAATTAATAAAAGAAATAGAAATGTTAGTTGTTCGATTATCTAATTTGGAAGAGCGTTTGGATAATACTTTAGATACTCTTGGAAGTATGCATGATGATGAAGTGAGAGCTAGACAGCAACTAGATGAAGTAAAACAAATTTTGAAACAATCGAAGAATAAGGTAAAAGATTATAATTTACCAATCATTCCAAAAAATTATATTGTAGAATTGAATGAAGCCCAAGCAGCGATTAAAGAAATTATGAAAGAACTTGATAAGAAGCCGATTACTATTGATATATTAAATACAAGAGTAGATACAGCTCGTGATTTGGTCTTAAAGCTATTTTCTAGAACGAAAGAAATGATGAAAACTGCAATGTTTGCAGAAATGGCTATTGTTTATGGAAATAGATATCGTTCTAGTGTAGAAGACTTAGATAAGCAATTAAATTATGCTGAAATATTATTTTATAAAGGTGATTATCAAAAATCGCTAGAGCTTTCTATTAATAGTTTGAATAGGATAGAGCCAGGAATTTATGATAAATTATTAAGTTTGTATGGGGAAGAAAACTAAAAAGGACTGTTTGAAGAAAACAGTCTTTTTAATCTTTTCTTTTTTGATAACCGATTCTTTGTTCACATAGTCCTAAAATTTTTTTTCTAGTCATTTCTGAAATTTCAATAGAATTTAAGAGTGCTAAATCAAGGAATACAATGTTGCTTTTAGAAATACAAAGTCTTTCAAAAAGCATGTTAGGACAATAAGTTGGAGTATCTGTATTTGAAACATTGGTTTCTAATAGTTCTCTTATTTTTGTTAAAAATTTTTCCATTAAATTAGAACTATCAAAAGAAATTTCTTTAAAGCAAATATTTAATTCTTCACTAGGAAGGGTCATGAAAGTCGCAAAATCAGCCCATTTAGAATCATATGTGTAAAAAGACAGAATGACATAAAGTTGTGTGAAAGATATATGGTGTTGCTTAGCATATTCTTCTATAGGCTTCCCTTTTGAAAGATGTTCTAAGAGTGGAATAAGTACTTTAAATTTCTGTTTGTTAATAGAATCTTTTTCATGAGCTTTTCCAATATTACAATTTAATAAAGCGTTTTCAGCATGAGTATAAAAATAATCTATGAACGCTTCTTTTAATAATGTTTCATTTGCAAGTGGTTTTTCTGCTTTTTTTCTATGAAAAAAATAGAACTTTTGGATTGGAGTAATATCTAAAGTGCGTTCTTGCATATCTTTAAAATCAATTTGTTCTCCAGTATCAGGATTCATAAAGATGATGTGTTCTTCTGGCGTACTTTTATAAATATTAATTTTAACTTTTGCATGCATCAAACTTCTATCTTTAGAAGTTTCTTCTTCATATTTCTTAGAATTTGTTTCTTCTAATATAAAAGGTTGCATCATTCTAGCATTTGAAGCTAAAAAACCTCTTGCGCAGAACCTTAAATCTTCGTTTTCGAATAATTCTGACAAATGAACAATTCTATGTATATCTTGGTCTATATATTGAAAATAATCGTCTAAATTAATCGCAGCTTGTTTTTCCTTCATTTCTTTTAAAAATTGTGTAAAATCTATAACATACTTTAAAAGCGTGGTAAAAGTATTTGGAATGCTTTTTTGTTTTAGTAATTGTACCCCATATTCATGTAATAGCATATCATCTAAAAGTCTTCCAGGTTCATTATATAAATGAATATAATTATACGCTCTTTTTCCTATAAATCGTTCCATTTCATAAAAACAATTGGGATGATAGAAGACTTTTCCATTTACTAATATAATATTTTCAAAAATAATGTAAATATCTTGAATTAATTTTTGAACATTTTGCCAGGAATTTTCTGGAAATAGTTTTTCATTGGATAAAAAAGAATCTAGAATTAAAAAAGCGGCTCTGTCTAAATCAAAGATTCCTTCTACAAGTTCATGTAACCCATAAGGTTCTTGTTCTTTAAAATGAATAATATAATTAGTTAATCCAGGATATATACTTTCTAAGTAACTTTGCAATTCTTCGTCTTCCTGTAAATTTCGATCACCAATGTCTTCGTGCATCCCTTTATATCCATCGACCATTTCTTCAAAGGGATGAGAAAATGGTCCATGCCCATTATCATGGAGCAAAAGTTTTAAAAGGAATGCTATTTTTGTTTTAGCATCAATCTGATATCCATTTTTCTCTAATATCAATAATAAGTCAACGCCTAACATATATGCAAAACACATGTGCTCATATCTGGAATCTTCCATTCTATCGTTTTGTTTGTAAGAATGTGCAGTTTGAATCTTTCCAAAAGATGCTTTTATAGCACGTGTTCCTAATAAATTCATAAAATCCCAAGGCATATAAATAGCCTTATTACAAATCGTTTCACAATTTTCTGGAAAACCTAGCATAATATAATAAGTTCCTAAATCATGAAACAACCTATCATAGAAATTTTTATAAATTGTATTTTTATAAGGATTTAAATTATGAAATGAATATTTTTCCATACTACCACCTGTTTGCTTATTATAAAGGAATGTGCATATTTTTACAAGTATTTCATGAGAATTTATGATATAATTGTTTGTAGAAAAAGAGGAGTCATTATGCCAGAACAGTTTTTAGAACAAATGAGAAAAATTTTAAAAAAAGAAGACTATGAAAAATTATTACAGAGTTATTTGGAGAAACCAAAAAAGTCTATTCGATTACAGAAAGATAAAATAAAACCATTTTTGTTTGAATGTATGTCTCCTTTTGAATTAGAAAAAATAGTGCCATTAGATGCAAGTTATTATGTTAGGGAAGAAAAGTTAGGAAACCACCCATATCATCATGCAGGATTATTTTATATACAGGAGCCTTCTGCAATGTTGCCACCTTTGTTAGCGCCTATAAAATCAGATTTTAAAATTCTAGATTTATGTGCAGCACCAGGTGGAAAAACATTATCTTTATCTAATCAAGTACCAGATGGCTTTGTACTAGCTAATGAAATTAATTATAATAGAGCAAAGAAGTTACTTAGTAATGTAGAACGTCTTGGATTAAAAAATGTTTGTATTTCTTCTATGAGTTCAAATGCTTTAAAAGAAACCTATCATGAATATTTTGATGTGATATTAATTGATGCACCATGTTCTGGAGAAGGAATGTTTCGGAAAGATGAGATTGCAAGAAAAGAGTGGTCTCAAGAAAAAATAGAGGAAATGAAAAGAATAGGGAAAGTGTTATTAGAAGATAGCGCTTCTATGTTAAAAAAGGATGGATATTTGATTTACTCTACTTGTACATTTAATTTACTAGAAAATGAGTGTCAAATTATAGAATTTTTAAAAAATCACATTTTTGAAATTGTTGATATTTCTCCTCAATTTGATAAAATTACATGTCCTGGAATTCAAGTTGATTTCTCTTATTTCACAAATAAAGCCAAAAGATGTTATCCATATCTTTATGGGGAAGGGCAGTTTATGATAGTACTACAAAAAAAAGAAGAAAGTGCATATAGAAATATTACTAATCATTTACAGGAATTAAATCAGTTAGAAAGAAAAATCGTAGAAGAATTTTTAAGGGAAAATATGAAGAGACATGATTACATTATTAAAAAATATCAAAATAATATTGTGATTCTTCCAAAGTTAATAGAAATTCCAAAGATGACTTTGTTATCTTGTTTTGTAAAAATGGGAGAGATAGAAAAAGAACGCTTTATTCCTCATCATCAATTTGTAAAAGCATATGGAAATGATTTTAAAAATTGTTGTGATTTGCAATTAGGAGACAAAAAAATAATTTCTTATTTAAGAGGAGAAGAGATAGAAGCCGAAGTACAAGATGGATATGGTGTTATTCTTATAAATGGTTATCCATTGGGATTATTTAAATCAAAAAATGGAAAATTAAAAAATCATTATCCAAAAGGTTTACGATATCAAAATTAAGAATGGAGAATATTATGGAACAAAATAAATTAGCTATTATTTCTTCTGATGGAGAAATAGCAAAACGTGGTGATAGAAAGGATGAAAAATTACCACATGCAATTTGTTTATTAGAATATATTAAGGAAAAATATCCTAATAATGAAACTTTAAAAAAATTAAATTTTAGACATACACCAAATATAATTGGTTTTTTTCTAACGCTTTATGGGAATGCCATTTTATTTAATACAACAAAACATGAGGAAAAGTATGGAAAAAGTTTATATCTTTTAATGCCAGCTACTTTAACGGAAAGTCATCAACGAAGTTTAGAAGAATTATTGGAGAGCACGCCTAGTTATTCTCTAACAATTGCTTATAATATGAAAGTAACAAATGGAGTTTTGGATGGACAAGAACTTTCGCCTGTTGAAAAAATACCACCAATTCAAGTTTTAGAAAT
The DNA here is from genome assembly GCA_022798795.1 of Bacilli bacterium. Classification (GTDB taxonomy): domain Bacteria; phylum Bacillota_I; class Bacilli_A; order RF39; family UBA660; genus MGBC102946. The sequence goes on along the minus strand of JAAWNF010000039.1, from coordinate 3,364 downwards.
GTACTACAAAAAAGTTGGAATTGAAAGAAAGAAGGGAGATGTAATTATATGAAACATTTAATATTAATAAAATATGGAGAATTGACAACAAAAAAAGCCAACCGAAAAGTATTCATTAATATGTTAGCTAAAAATATTGAGAGTTTATTAAAAGAAATTCCATTTAAAATAAGCAAAGATAGAGTTCGAATGTATATTGAAGTAGAAGAACAATATTTAGAGCAAGTTACAACTAAATTAACGAAAATATTTGGGATTCATAGTATAGTAATTTGTTATCCTACAGAAACTAATATTGATAGTATCAAAACAAAAGCTTTGGAATTGTTAAAAGGAAAAGTATTTAAAACATTTAAAGTGGCAACCAAACGTGCAGATAAGTCTTTTCCAATTCCTTCTATGGAATTTAATAATGTAATTGGAGGACATATTTTAAAAAATATTGATTGCAAAGTGGATGTTCATAATCCAGAACTTTTGTTAACCATTGAGATTCGGAAGGAAGCTACCTATCTTTATACAAAAGAGATAAAGGGAATAGGTGGTTATCCAGTAGGAATTCAAGGAAAGGGTTTACTTATGTTAAGTGGTGGTATTGATAGTCCTGTTGCTGGCTATATGGCTTTAAAAAGAGGGGTAGATATTGAATGTTTGTATTTTGAATCACCACCTCATACAAGTTTAGAAGCTAAAAATAAAGTGATAAAATTAGCTTCTATTATGAATGAATATTCTGGAAATGTCAAAGTTCATGTTGTTCCTTTTACTAAAATTCAAGAAGAGATTTATAGAAATGTTCCTGATAGCTATATTATAACCATCATGAGAAGAATGATGTATCGAATTGCAGAAAGATATGCGAAAATGCGAAAGTGCAAAATTATTGTGAATGGGGAAAGTATTGGTCAAGTAGCAAGTCAAACTTTAACTAGTATGGTTGTTATTAACAATGTAACAAATATGCCAGTGATTCGTCCAGTTGCTTGTTTGGATAAATTAGAGATTATTGAAATAGCAAAAAAAATAGGAACTTATGAGACGAGTATTTTGCCTTTTGAAGATTGTTGTACTATTTTTCTTCCAAAACATCCAGTGATCAATCCAGAATTAGAGAAAGCAATCCTTTATGAAAAAAGTTTTGACTATGAAACTTTGATTGAAGATTGTGTTAAACATATCGATGTCATAACACAATTTGAAAATAATAAAAATCAAGATTTGTTATAACCAAAAATTACCATTTATTTTTATGTATGAAAAAATCTTTTGTACACATTCTATTAGTGTACAGGAGGTGAAAGCCATGAAAAATAGTTCAAATACTCAAAAATTAGTAGTACCTGGAGCTAAACAAGCAATCGAACAAATGAAATACGAAATTGCTAACGAATTAGGTGTTACTATGGGTCCAGATGCCACTAGTAGAGCTAACGGTTCTGTAGGTGGAGAAATCACTAAAAGATTAGTTCAAATGGGTGAACAACATTTAGGTGGTTCTAACTATACAAAATAATGAAATTTAGTAAAAATGGACAGTAGATTTACTGTCTTTTTTCATACCAAATGTTACTAACTATATTTTGATTTTTTCTTTCCATACTAATATTAAAGGAGGGGAGAATAATGAATAAAAATAAGTTAGTAGTGCCAGGTGCAAAAGAAGCAGTAGAAAATTTAAAATATGAAATTGCTCGTGAATTTGGAATTACTCTTGGAGCTGATACTAGTTCTAGATTGAATGGTACAGTTGGAGGAGAAATGACGAAGCGTTTGGTTGAATTAGGTAAAAAACAATTGAAAGGATAATTGTTATGAAACGCGAAATGACATTACAAGAATATATTGATGCAATTTACTATGGTAAAAAGTATTATAAAAATGTAGAAAATAAGAAAAAATAAAAAAGCTGCTAATTTAGCAGTTTTTTGATATTTGGATTAGATAGAATTCGTATCTTTATTGATTTTCCTTATTCGAAATTAAATCCGAATTATCTTAGGAATGAGTTTGCTTTAAGGTTAATAAAAGCAAGCCATAAATTGAACGAATGTTATCAAAAACAATATTTTTATCAAGGAAAATTATGAAAAAGAAAACTTTATCAAAAATCTAATTTGTATATCGAAGATTAGTATTAGAAATATTGAATATAATTCCAAGCATAATCATATAACTTAATAAGCTAGAACCTCCATAACTAATAAAGGGAAGTGTAATACCAGTGATTGGCATTAGTCCGAAGGTCATTCCAATATTTTGAAATTGTTGATAGAAAAGCATTCCTAAAATTCCAGATATTACATATTTATCAATTTTTTCACGACTATGAATGGCTAAAAAAATAAGCTTAATATCAAAAAATAGGATTAATCCAATTAAGAAGCATGAACCAAGAAATCCAAAATTACTAGCATATACTGCAAAAATGAAATCTGTTTGTGGTTCAGGGAAATAAACAGGTGTTTTGTTAAAACCATTTCCAATGAATCCCCCAGAACCAATGGCACTCATTCCATGTTCTAATTGAAATCCTGAAGTATTAGACCAATCTAATAATCTATCAATACGTAAGAAAAAAGAGGTTCCAAAAATTTTTACAAATAATTCTTTATTAAAAAAATAAAGAAGTAATAAGAATCCAACAAGTAAAATAATGATTGATAAACCTAAGAGAAACCAACGATAGCGAATCCCCGAAGCAAAGAGCATTGTTATTGTTATGAGCATATAGATTAGGACTACTCCTGTATCTGGCTCAAGAAATGTTAAGATACTAGGAATTAACACTACTATACTCACTTTTAATAGAAATAAGAATTCTTCATTTGTTGATGGACTTTTATATTTTAAGTGAAAGTCTTCAATCATTCTTCCTAAAGTGATAATTAAAATGATTTTCATAAATTCACTAGGTTGTATTGTTCCAATTCCTGGAATGGAAAACCAACATCTAGCATTGTTAATTTCTTCTCCAAAAAATAGTAGTAGAAAAAGAGAAAGTAACCCCAAAAAATATAAGTACCAGGCATATTTATAAATCCATTCTTTTTCTAAGAACATCATAAAGTAAACTAAAATGAATCCAGCGAAGTACCATATCATTTGTTTGAATGCTAGGTCAGATAAGTAACTTGGTAATAATGAAGTTGCACTCCATATAGTTAAAATACTGATAATGGCAAATAAAACAATTGTAATCGGAAGCCATAATTCTGTTTTATATTTCGATATTCTTTTCATGTGTTTATCACCTAGTTTTAATATTACAACAAACTTTTATCTTATTCAATGAACTTCGTATAATGTGACAATCTTTTCATTAAAAAAGAAAATGTATTCAAAAAATAAAATTTATAGTATAATG
>JAAWNF010000038.1 GCA_022798795.1 Bacilli bacterium | reverse complement strand
TTTAAAAATTCTTGAATTCTTACCTCTTCTCCTCCATGAAACAATTCTTCTTCGAATTGATTCAGCTTTAATTCTTTTATTTTCTGAATACTTTCCAATTTATTTTTTATTTTCATATATTAATTCCTCTACATTTTTATTTATTATATCATATTATTTAAAGAAAAAATAGCTAACAAATGTTAACTATTTCTGGTTTTCATAAAGCAAACCTTTGGCATATTTCCAAGCTAAAATCTGTTTTACTCTGTCATTGATAACCTCTTCACTAAGACTGTTATTCGTAATCGCATTTTTTACTTCTTTAATACTTGCTTCATAATCTGTCACTATCAATAAATCATTTCCAGCCAAAAGTGCCTTTACAGCTTTATTATCAATGTCTTTCGTTGCTCCCATTGACAAATCATCAGTAATAATAACTCCAGTAAAATTCAAATCTTGCCTTAATATATTATGAATTGGAATAGATAAAGAGGCTGGATTTGATGAATCTATATTTGTTACTGTATTATGACCAACTAGAACAGCTTCTGCTCCAGCTTCGATTCCCACTTTAAATGGAGGAATATCATTTTTCAAAATGCTATCATAAGTCCTTGAATCTGTTGTGCTACCTGTATGTGTATCAGGATTATTTCCATATCCAGGAAAATGTTTTAATGTATAAGATACGGTTCCACCTTTACTAGCTTTAATAACAGTTTCTGCAAACTTAGAGGTAGTTGATGTATCTTCCTGTAATGACCTAGAATACATATAATCAGATGGATTATTAGAAACATCGACAACTGGAGCAAGATTTAAATTGATTCCTAAACTTGATAATAATAAACTTTTTTCTACAGTATCATCTTTTATTCTTTCTAGTCCACCATCTTGATATAATTCACTTGGAGATAGAAATGGAGTATCCTTTAAATTCTTATTACTACTTACTCTAACAACACTTCCTCCCTCTTCATCAACCGCTATTAAAAGAGGAATTTTAGAAGCTGATTGTACTTCCTTAATCATAGAAACTACTTCATTTTTTGTTTTTCCTTGAAAGTCACGTGCAAATAATACATATCCGCCTATTCCATTTTCTTTTACAATATTCACAGCATTTTTATCTGGAAAACGAACTAAAAATAACTGACCTATTTTTTCATCTAAAGACATCGTTTCTAATTTTTTTTCTGCAAATATATAATAATCTTTAAAAATTCCTTCCTCTAATTTTTCCTGTTTATTTGTAGATGACCTTACATAATCTTTAATTTTAATGTCCTGAATATCCTTGTTTGGGTCTAATAATCCAGTATAACTAATAACTACATCATCACCAATTTCTAAAATAAAATCTTCCAGTTTAAATTTATAAACTACATCATTATCATCTTGTACAATTACATAGTCCTCATTTGTCATAAGAACTCTTCCATTTACTTGCTTCAATGATTCTCCTTTATTACTAATACAAAAATAGGTAATTGTTCCTATTAACAAAACTAGCACAAAAGAAAGACCTATCCATATTTCTTTTTTCACAAACTCATTCCTTTCTACTCTCTATTAAAATATATTCCGATTCTTGTCTTTCATGCAGAGAATAGGAAAAAGATATTAGAAATCTAATATCTATACTGAAAAGTCATCTAAAAAATCGTGAATTGTCATAATTTTTTCATCTACTTTTTCTAAATCAACAATTTCTTCTTGCTGTTTTTTTATCTCTGTTTCGGTTAGCTTATCTTTTCTCTTTAAAGTAGACATAACAAATACGCCTATTATTTTTTCTCTTGTTATCGTACTACCAGTAGAATATCGGTCTGCTATTGGGAGTTCTGTGATTTTAAAAGGATTAATTTCTGTTCTTGTCTTAATTCCTATAACAGAATTACTTTCTATAATAAAAGCTCCCATTATTTCATAAGGATTTGTTTTTACATCACGAATGGCAAGTACTCCTCGTCTTGCTCGAGCAGTTTTTTCAAATTCCGATATCTTAACTCGCTTCCCAGTATTCTTAGTTGTAAAAATCGTCACATATGGGATACTAGAATGAAATAAAAGTCCACTTCTTACTTCATCTTCTTTTAGTGTAATTGCCTTTACACCACTTGATTTAATTCCTGTAACAGGAATTTCATCCGTATTATAATGAAGACCATATCCCCTTTTTGTAATTACAAAAACTTCTTCTCCATGAGCATCTGTCACATTTACAATTCTATCTGTTTCTTTTAATTTCATCGCAATCATTGGTTTTGAATAACGCTGTACTTTAAAATCACATAATTTTGTTCGTTTTACCATTCCTTCTTTAGAAAACATCGTAATATAAGTATTTTCATCAAAATCATAAACAGGAATACTTGCAACAATACTCTCTCCTGCTTCTATTTTTACAATATTACTAATATGTTTTCCAAGCTCTTTCCATTTCAAATCTGGAAGTTCATGAACAGGGACATATAAATAATTTCCTAAGTCAGTGAACAAAAGAATTGTATCCAAAGTATTCATCTCATAAATTCCTAATGGATAATCTCCTTCTTTTAAAGCAGTTTCATCATCACTTGCACTATAACTTCTAGTAGTCACACGTTTTACATATCCTTCTTTTGTCACAACTACAATACATTCTTCTTTTGGTATCATTGAAGTCGTATCTATTTTAATTTCAACAAGTTCATCTTCTATTTGCGTTTTTCTAGGAACAGCATATTCTTTTTTAATTGCTCGAAGTTCTTCTTTCATCACACCTTTTAATTTATTTTCATCACTAAGAATTGCTTCTAATCCTTTCACGATAAGTTCTAATCGTTTATATTCTTCTTCTAATTCAGTAACATCCGTATTCGTCAAACGATATAATTGCAATTTTACAATTGCATCTGCTTGAAGTTCACTAAATCCAAATTTTTTAATTAAATTGATAACCGCATCACTTTTATCTTTACTAGAACGAATTGTTGCAATTACTTCATCTAAAATAGACATCATTTTTAAGAAACCCTCTACAATATGCATTCTTGCTTTTGCTGTTTCTAAATCAAATCTCGTTCTTTTTTCTATTACTTCTTTTTGATGTGCAATATAAGCATCTAAAATTTCTAAGATTCCCAATGTCATTGGTCTACGATTTACGATAGCTACCATATTAAAATTATAGGATACTTGTAAATCAGTATTTTTTAATAAATAGTTAATAATCAAATCTTGATTGGCATCTTTTTTTAAGTCAATAACAATAGTTTCTGGATGCTCTAAGTCTGATTCATCACGAACTTCTGCTATTCCTTCTATCTTTTTATCAATACGAATATCATCAATTTTTTTTACCAAAGCTGCTTTATTTACTTCATAAGGAATTTCACTAATGACAATTTGGTCCTTTCCCTTGTTTTTTACAAATTCATATTTGGACTGTACCATAATACGTCCTCTACCTGTTTTATAGGCATCTAACAAACCATTTTTACCTCTTGCTATTCCTCCTGTTGGAAAATCTGGCCCTTTTACAATTTCTAAAATGGTTTCCAAATAACAATTGGGACTATCAATCCTTTTAATTGTTGCATCAATAATTTCTCCTAAATTATGGGGAGGAATATTCGTTGCATATCCAGCACTGATTCCATTTGAACCATTGACAAGTAAATTCGGAAATTTAGCAGGTAAAACAGTTGGTTCTTTTAACGTATCATCATAATTAGGCGCCCAAATAATTGTTTCCTTATCCAAATCTTTTAATAATTCATTACTTATTTTTGCGAGTCTTGCTTCTGTGTAACGCATTGCCGCAGCTGAATCTCCATCCATAGAACCATTATTTCCATGCATATCAACATAAATTGTATTCTGCTTCCACCACTGGCTCATGCGAACAAGAGCTTCATAAATACTTGAATCTCCATGCGGATGATAGAATCCCATAACATTTCCTACTGTTTTAGCAGATTTTTTATAACCTTTATCATAAGTATTATGGTCACGATACATTGCATATAGAATTCTTCTTTGAACTGGTTTTAGCCCATCTCTTACATCTGGTAACGCACGGTCTTGAATAATCGCCTTGGCATAACTTCCAAAACGTTCTCCCATAATTTCCTCTAAGGAGTAATCATATATTCTCTTTATTATTTCTTCCATATTATTTCCCCCTAAATCTGATAATTATCTTCTAATGAGAATTCTACATTTTCATTAATCCATTCTTTTCTAGGTTCTACTTTATCGCCCATCAATACACTAACTCGTTTTTCCGCGAGTGCTACATCAGTAATGTTTACTTTGACTAAACTTCTTGTTTCTGGATTCATGGTTGTTTCCCATAACTGGTCTGCATTCATTTCTCCAAGGCCTTTATATCTTTGCGTTTCCAATTTTACTTTACTTTTCTTTAATATTTCATTTCTCTCTTCATCTGTCCAAGCATAATAAATCGTTTTTCCATTAAATAATTTATAAAGTGGTGGCATTGCAATATAAACTTTCCCTGCTTCAATTAACGGTTTCATATAACGATAAAAGAAAGTCAAAAGAAGAATTTGAATATGTGCTCCATCAACATCGGCATCACTCATAATAATAATTTTATCATAGTTAGAATCTTCTATTTCAAAATCACTTCCAACACCCGCACCAATGGTATGAATCATGGTATTGATTTCTTCATTTTTCCAAATTTCTTCTAATTTTGCTTTTTCTGTATTGAGTACTTTTCCTCGAAGCGGTAAAATAGCTTGAAATTTTCTGTCTCTTCCTTGTTTCGCACTTCCTCCTGCCGAATCCCCTTCGACTAAAAATAACTCGTTTTTCTTTGGATTTTTTACTTGTGCTGGAGTAAGTTTTCCTGATAAAGCTCTTTCCTTTTTATTTTTGTCTTTTCCTGCTCTAGCTTCATCTCTTGCTTTCCTTGCTGCTTCTCTTACCATTTTACTTTTAACCATTTTATCTAGAATTTTAGTCGCAATTGCTTTGTTTTCTTCTAAGAAAAACTGAAGTTTTTCACTCACTACATTATCTACTGCATTTCTAGCTTCTGGTGTTCCTAGTTTTCCTTTTGTCTGTCCTTCAAATTGTAATAAATCTTCTGGGATTTTTAGACTCACAATAGCAGTTAATCCCTCTCTTGTATCAGCACCTTCTAGATTTTTATCTTTTGGCTTTAAATATCCATTTGTCCTAGCATAATCATTAAAAACTCTTGTTAAAGCGGATTTAAAACCAACCTCATGAGTTCCACCATCACTTGTTTTTACATTATTTACAAATGAAATAATGTTTTCTGAATAAGTATCGGTATATTGAAATGCTACATCGACTTCGATTTTATCCTTCATTCCTTCAAATCGTACAGCTTCATGTAGCGGTGTTTTATCTTCATTGACATATTCTACAAATGCTTTTAAACCATTGTCATAATGAAATATATCACGTTTTTTATCTTCTTCATCAATCACTTCTATGGTAAGGCCTTTTAACAAAAAAGCACTTTCTTGCATTCTTTCACATACTGTTGTATAAGAAAAATTTATTGTTGAGAAAATCTCTGCATCTGGCATAAAATGGACTCTGGTTCCCGTCTTACTCGTTTTTTCTAATTTCTTCAGAGGAATATCTAACTTTCCACCATCTTTAAAACGAATAAAATGCTCATAACCATCTCGCTTAATCGTTACCTCCATCCATGAAGAAAGCGCGTTTACCACACTCGCTCCTACTCCATGCAGTCCTCCAGATACTTTATATCCACCTTCTTCAAATTTTCCACCTGCATGTAATACTGTATAAATTACCTCTGGTGTACTTTTTCCGCTTGTATGCGTTCCAACAGGTACCCCTCGACCTTCATCTTCTACACTAACGCTATGGTCTGCATGTAAGGTGATTTTTATTTTATTTCCATATCCATTAATAACTTCATCTATTCCATTATCAACAATTTCCCATACAAGATGATGTAGTCCTCTTTTATCTGTTGAACCAATATACATTCCTGGACGTTTCCTGACCGCCTCTAGTCCCTCTAATATTTTAATGGAACTTTCATCATATTTTGCCATAAATCTGCCCCCAACCTATTTTTTCTATTATCATTCTCATTCATTATACCAAATTTTTTGATTTGTTGTAAAGGAATTTTTGAATTTGATATCAATTTTTCCCTTATAAATAAAGACTTTTTCCATCATAAGATTATTACAAAAATAGATATCAGTAGATATCTATTTTCTTTTTGTTTAGGATAACACTAGAAAAATTTAATTTTAATCTAGTACCCATGATTTTTTTACTCATGGTTTTTCTCTAGTGATTTGTAATATTCATATCGTTTCATAGCCTCTTCTTTTTGACTTTCTAATAATTCTTTTGCATGCTTTGGATTAATGACTTCTAACATAGCATATCTAGTTTGTTTCATTAAAAATTCTTCATATAAATCAAAATCAACATTTTTACTATCTAAATGAAAAGTATCTGTTTCTGGTAAATAGCGAAAGATTGGAAAATATCCACTCATAGTTGCCATTTTTTCCATCTCAACACTATTTTCCATACCCCCTTTTATGCCATGAGATATACAAGGTGTATAAGCAATTATAATAGATGGTCCCTGATGCTCTACCGCTTCTTTTAAAGCTTTTATTAATTGCATTCCATTTGCTCCTAAAGAAACCTGGGCTACATAAGCATTTGGATAAGAAAGCGCTATCCGAGCCAAATCTTTCTTAGACGTTTTTTTACCACCAGAGGCAAACGAAGCAATCGCTCCTTTAGGACTCGCTTTCGAAGACTGTCCTCCAGTATTCGAATACACTTGACTATCTAATACTAAGATGTTGATATTATCGTTGCTTGCTAATACATGGTCGATTCCACTAAAACCAATATCATAAGCCCAACCATCTCCCCCAGTTGCAAAATGAGTCCTAGCAGGTAAATAGTCTTTCAAAACTTTAAATTCTGAAGGTAAAGATTCATAATCCAATGATTGATATATTTTTTTTGTTATTTCGTAATTGTTTGAATGATTTAAGTATTCTTGTAACAATTCCTTATTCACATTATTTTCTTCTATTAATGCTTTCATTTGCTTCATTAAACGTTTTTGAATTGTTTGAAAAGCTGCTAGCATTCCATAACTATACTCTGCATTATCTTCAAATAAAGAGCTTGCCCATGCTACTGTATAAGGCATACTAGGCATACTTCCTCCATATATAGAAGAACAACCAGTTGCATTAGCAATCACTAAAGATTCTCCAAAGAGTTGCGTTAATAGTTTAATATATGCAGTTTCTCCACATCCAGCACACGCTCCAGAAAATGCAAATCTTGGTGATGCAAACTGTGTTCCCTTAATCGTACTCTTAATTTCTTCCTGTTTCACAGTTACATTTTTTACCAAATAATTAAATACCTCTTGTGTATGTTCTTTTAAAGATTTGTCTAATTTTATAGTTTCTAAAGCTTTCATACCTTTTTTCCCAGGACAAGTTTTTAAACAAACACCACATCCAGTACAATCTTTTGAAGATATTGCAAGTGCAAAATAATAAGAATTCCCTACTGCTTTTTTACAATAATTTTTTACTTGTTCTGGAGCCTTTTTAAATTCTTCTTCACTCAGTAAAAAAGGACGAATGACACCATGCGGGCAAACAAAAGAACATTGATTGCATTCTATACAATTATCTTTTATCCACCTTGGAACAACTTCACTAATTGCTCTTTTTTCTTCACTAGCAGTTCCTGGGATAAAGCTCCCATCTTTATATGGAAGCATATCACTAGTTGTAAGTTCATTTCCAAGTCTTTTGGTCATCATCATATAAACATCATGAATATCATCTTTTAATGTAGTCTTTGAATTAACATTAACTAATTCAAATTCTACAATATAGTTTTCTGCTTCCTCTATGGCTATATAGTTGGATTCTAAAATATTTTTGCCTTTTTTAAAAAATTTATTGTTAGCATATTCTTTCATTTTTTCTTTCGCTAAATCATAGTCAAGCAAATTGGAAATTTTTATAATTGCAGCTTCTAATATGGAACTAATTTTATTTTGAAGACCAACTTTACGAGCCAATTCATAAGCATTTATCATATAACATTTGATATGACGTTCTACTAAAATTTGTTTTACTTCATCAGGAAGAAATTCTACGATTTCTTCTTTTGTTTTACTTGTATTAATTAAAAAAACACCATTTTCCTCTATTTGGTCTAAAACAGAGAAATTATGTAAATAATTTTCTTTCGTTACAACGACAACACTAGGATTTTCAACATAATAAGTAGAACGAATTGGTTCTTTAGAAAACCTCAAATGACTGGCAGTTACTCCACCAGATTTTTTAGAATCATATTCAAAATAGCCTTGTACATATTCTTCCGTATTTTCTCCAATCAATTTTATAATACTTTTAGAAGCACTTACCATTCCATCACTACCATAACCATAAATCAAAAATTCACGATTTTTTTTAATTTTAAAAGCAGAATCTTCTGGTAGACTTAAATGTGTTAAATCATCAATAATTCCAATTGTAAAATTATTTTTAGGATTTTCCTCTAACATATCATAAACTGCTTTTATCATAGAAGGAGTCGTATTTTTACTAGAAAGCCCATAGCGACCTCCAACAATAAGAATGTCTTTTTCTTTTAATGCATTTACAACATCTAAATATAATGGTTCTCCATTACTTCCTGCCTCTTTCGTTCTATCTAAAACAGCTATCTTTTTTATTGTGATAGGAAGATTCTTGCAAAAATAATCTTGGCTAAATGGACGATACAAATGAACTTCTAATAATCCAACATGATAACCACTTCTATTTAAAACATCAATCGTTTCTTTAATTGTTTCACAAACAGACCCCATTGCCACTATCAATTTATCAGCTTTTTCATCTCCATAATACATAAATGGTTCATAATTTGTTCCCGCTTTTTGATTTAACATAATCATATAACGATTTACAATTTCAGGAACAATATCATAGTCCTTATTTCTCACTTCTGTCATCTGAAAATAAATGTCATCATTTTCTGCAGTGCCACGAATCACAGGGTTCAAAGGATTTAAAGCCTTGCCACGGAATTGGTTTAATGCCTCCTCATCTATCATTTCTTTAAAATCTGATTTTTCTAATACTTCAATTTTAGAAAGCTCATGACTTGTTCTAAAACCATCGAAAAAATGCATAAATGGTAAACTTGCTTTAATAGCTGATAAATGAGCAACAGCAGAAAGATAAGCTGCATCTTGTACTGATGAAGATGCTAACATACAAAATCCAGTACTCCGAGCAGCATAAATATCCTGATGGTCACCAAAAATACTAAGAGCGTGTGTAGATAAAGCTCTAGCAGCTACATGCATCACACAAGGTAACATTTCACCAGCCATTTTATACATATTTGGTATCATAAGTAGCAGACCTTGACTGGCAGTATAGGTACTTGTAAGACATCCAGCTTGTAAAGAACCATGAACCATCCCTGCAGCTCCACCTTCACTTTGCATTTCAACTACTTTTACTTGGTCTCCAAATAAATTAGTAATTCCTTTGCTACTCCATTCATCAATATGCTCTGCCATTGGACTAGAGGGAGTAATTGGATAAATTCCTGCTATCTCTGTAAAATAATAAGACGTTCTCGCACATGCTTCATTTCCATCTACTGTAACTTTTTTTATCATGTCAGTCATCTCCATTTCTTATTCTCATTATAACACTATTTTTTATTACCGACAATCAGAACACTGATTACATCATTTTATAATAAAAAATCTATTGCTTCTTCAAAAATTTAATCTTATTCTCTTCTAAAAATATTCTACCATGATGTAGATATATGTGTCAAATAAAAAAAGAAGGTTCTACTTCTTAATTGTATAAGTAGTTCCTTCTCGACCATCTTTTAATTCAATTCCTTTTTCTAAAAGCTCACTTCTTATTTTATCTGCAAGTTCATACTGTTTTTGTTTTTTTGCTTCATTTCTTTTTTGAATTTGTGTTTCAATATATTGTTCTAATTCATATTCTAATTTTTCTTCTTTTAAAAGACCTAAAGATAACACTCTATCAAAAGATTCAATTAAACAAAATTTTGTCTCATTAGTACAATCAGATTTCAAAACATCATATAAAGTTGTTAATGCATTCGCTGTATTCAAGTCATTCTCTAAAGCGCGTTTAAATTCCATTTCATATTTTTCAATTTTATCAAGTTCTTTTTCTCCAAAGCGATTATCTCTTATAAACGCTGTCCTCCCCAACAACTTCTGATAAGCATTTTTTGTTGCATCTATAGCTTCATAGCTAAAAACAAGCTGACTCCTATAATGACTATTTAAACAAAATAATCGGTACACAAGTGGTTCATATCCTTTACTTTCTAATAAAGAAAGCGTTAAAAATTCTCCCTTGGATTTACTCATTTTTCCAGTATTATCATTCAAATGCTCTCCATGACACCAATAATTACACCATTTATGTCCTAAAAAACTTTCAGACTGCGCTATCTCATTCGTATGATGAGGAAAGATATTATCTACACCACCACAATGAATATCTAAATATTCTCCTAAATATTTATAAGAAATACCAGAACATTCAATATGCCAACCAGGGTATCCTCTTCCCCATGGACTATCCCATTGCATTACTTGATTCTCAAATTTAGAAAGAGTAAACCAAAGTCCAAAATCAGCAGGATTTCTTTTAGATTTATCTTCTTCAACATCTTCTCTAACTCCAACTAATAAATCTTCCCCACTTTTTCCTGAAAGCTCATAATAATTTGGAAATTTAGAAACATCAAAATAAATATTTCCTCCAGCTTGATAAGCATAATCTTTTTCTAATAATTTTTGAATCATTTCAATATAAGTATCAATATGGTCAGATGCCTTTTCAACGATTCCAGGAAGCTTAATATTTAATTTATCAATATCATTCATAAAAGCTTTTGTATAAAAATCGGCAATTTCATAAACTGTTTTGTGCTCTCTTTCAGCACCTTTCTGCATTTTATCTTCTCCAGTATCTCCATCACTAGTCATATGACCCACATCAGTAATATTCATTACACGTTTTACTTCATATCCTAAATATTCTAATGATTTTTGCAAAATATCTTCAAATATATATGTTCTAAGATTGCCAATGTGAGCAAAATGATAAACTGTAGGACCACATGTATACATTGCTACAATTCCCTTTTCATTTGTAGAAAAGTCTTCCACTTTTTTTGTGAGCGTATTATATAGTTTCATTCTATCACCTTCTAATCTCATTATAGCACATTCTTTTCTTTTGAAGCAATGATTTCATAGCTTAATAGTTCAATTTGATTAGAAACAAAATTAGGATTAAAATCTAATGGTTTCGTCAAATCAGTTGAAAGATATTTTTTGTTATCATCAGGGAAAACAGTAACTACTCTCCCTCCATTTAATTTTTGAAATTGAATTGCTCCTAATAAATTAGCACCTGAAGAAATTCCTACTGCTAACCCTAATTTTTGGGCAAGCAAACGACTCATATTCACGGCATCTTCATCATCAATTAAATAAATATCGTCAATTATCTTACAGTCCACGATTTTCGGAATTAAACCATCACCAATTCCTTCAATCTTATGGTCTTTTTTTTCAACATATCCTTTTTTTAAAATAGCAGCTCCTAATGGTTCTATAGCAATAACTTGAACTTGGGGATTCACTTCCTTGAGTCTTTTCCCTACTCCCATTAAAGTTCCTCCAGTTCCAACACCAGATATAAAAGCATCTATAGCACTTGGAATTTGCTTTAATATTTCAACGGCTGTCCCCTCATAGTGAGCGTTTACATTATCATAATTATCAAACTGATTGGGACGATAACCATTTGTTTTTAAAGCAAGTGCATCTGCTCTCTTAATACATTCCTCAAATCCGCCTTCTTCTTTAGAGATTAAAATCACCTGAGCACCATATAATTTCAACAATTTTATCCGTTCTTGACTCACCCAATCAGGCATGAAAATAGTAACAGGATATCTATAATATGCTCCTAATGCAGCAAATGCAATTCCAGTATTACCACTAGTTACTTCAACAATTGGCATCCCATCTCTCAGTTCATTTCTTTTCCTCGCCTTTTCTAAAATGTAAAAAGCAACTCTATCCTTAATACTTCCTGATAAATTAAAAGACTCTAATTTTGCATAAATAGATTTCTCTATGCCATTTAACCTATAATTAATTTTAATCAAAGGTGTATTTCCTATCAATTCGTTCATTTTCTTCACCTACTCTACTATAAGTAATTATACACCTTTTGACACACTTTTGATTGTAAATTTATAAAAAATTATTGCATATTATAAATTAGTATGATATTATATATAAGTAAATCGAAATCGGACCTTTAGCTCAGTTGGTTAGAGCATCCGGCTCATAACCGGGCGGTCGTAGGTTCGAGTCCTACAAGGTCCACCACTTTTATTTGCAGGTGTGGCGAAATTGGCAGACGCACTAGACTTAGGATCTAGCGCCGCAAGGCATGGGGGTTCAAGTCCCTTCACCTGCACCAATTTAACAACAAACTCGGACTATTATGTTTCGAGTTTTATTATACTTAAATTTATATACATTATAATTAAAAACTAATTAGTGTAATAAAAACTTACTTAATAATAGATTATCAAATTCTCTTTTTTGAGTAAAAATTCGCTCAAACGTATCAATTCTCTAAAACTTTTTATTTTAAAAGTTGCAATTTTGATATAAAGTACTTGTTTATAAAGCATATATGGAGAACTTTAAGGTTGTTATACTACTAATTTACTACTTTATATATGATTATTAGCACTCAAAAATCTATATAGTTTTGTTTTTTAAGAATTAGAGTGTTAAGGATTAGGGTTTCAATACTCTTAAAAACATGATAGAATTGTTATGGAAATTTGAAATAATCCTGTTTTAGAAAAAAGTAATTATATACTTGAATTAAAGTACTTGTTAGAGAGGAAGAGAAGAATGACTCCAATAACTAAAGATAATTTGACATCATTCATGGATTATTACCATTGGTTTCATGATAGTTATATTACTGATGTTAAATATGAATTTAAAAACGACCAAATTGAACTATACTTTAATATATATTGGTCTGGGGACCCAACTTTAAAAGATGATGGAACTTATGAATGCATTGGACGCTTTTCCATCTTCGCTCGATTTCTCTTCGCTCTC
>JAAWNF010000037.1 GCA_022798795.1 Bacilli bacterium | reverse complement strand
TAAAAAATAAATTTTAAATTAATGATGAAAGTTGAATAATCAATGTTATGTATCAATGAATAACATTATATATTTAGGATTATTAGAAATTAAAATTTGGTACCCTTTTTAGGCGAATATCATATACTATTTTAGAGGTGAATTTATGAATGATAGAGCAAACCTTAAAGGTATTGTAATAGACCCAGGACATGGAGGAAGTGACCCAGGAGCTGTTGGTAATGGATTTCAAGAGAAAGACTTAAATTTAAAAATATCACAATATATGTATGATGAATTAAAAAAATTAGGAATTCCAGTTACTTTAACAAGAGCAGCAGATGAAACCTTATCTCCAACAGAAAGGGTGACAAGAGTCAAAAATGCATATGGTAATACTCCAGATGTTTTGGTAATTTCAAATCATATTAATGCAGCGGGAAGTGAACAGACAGGCGCAGAGGGGGCAGAAGTGATTTATGCATTACGTAATAACGATACTTTAGCTAGAAATATTTTAGAAAATATTGGAGACGCAGGACAAATTACTAGAAAATATTATCAAAGAAGGCTTCCTAGCAATCCATCGAAAGATTATTATTTTATGCTTAGGGATACTGCTAATACAACTCCTGTGATTGTAGAATATGGATTTATTGATAATGCGAATGATATTAATCGGGTAAATCAAAATTATAAAAAATATGTAGATGCAGTGATTGATGGGATTGTAGAGACTTATGGGTTGGGAGGCGGTAGTAATACTTATACTGTAAAAAGTGGAGATAGTTTGTGGAAAATAGCCAATCAGTTTGGAACAACCCCAGCTGCGATTAGAGCAGCTAACAACTTGACAAGTGATGTTTTAAGAATTGGTCAAGTACTCACAATTCCAACAACTTCAAATATTCCAAATCAACCATCAACAGGAAATACTTATACAGTACAAAATGGGGATAGTTTATGGAAGATAGCCAATAAATTTGGAACTACGATTAATGCTTTAAAATCAGCAAACAATTTGACGAATGATAATTTACAAGTGGGTCAAATACTAGCAATTCCAAATGGAGGTGGTAGTTCTACCTATGTTGTAAAAAATGGAGATAGTTTGTGGAAAATAGCCAATCAGTATGGGATTACTGTAAATGATTTAAAAAGTGCGAATGGATTAACTGGAGATAATTTACAAGTAGGGCAAACTTTAAAGATTCCTGCAGAAAATGGAGGACCAGTTATATCAGATAACACTTATACCGTAAAAAATGGAGATAGTTTGTGGTCAATCGCTAGAAATTATAATACAACAGTGGATACATTAAGAAAGCTAAATAATTTGACAAGTGATATTTTAAGAATTGGTCAAATTTTAAAAGTTCCCAGTAGTGAAAGTGGAACAACCAGAAGTTATATCGTAAAAAATGGAGATAGTCTATGGAAAATAGCAAATGAATTTGATACTACTGTCTCTAAATTGAGAGAATTAAATGGTCTTTCTAGTAATGATTTAAGTGTAGGACAAATAATTAGAATTCCTTAAAATAAAAGGACATTCCATATATTACCACTTAAAAAAGTTCATCTTAATTTGACAAGGAAGATATAATTTGTTATCATTGATATGTTTTCCTAAAGAAAAATAGAGGTGAATTTTTGTGAAAACAGACTCGAGTAGGGAGAAGTTTCTAGTACTTCAAATCTCTGGATGGCTTTTGTTTATTATTTGCATTTATGGTGCAAATGTTCTAATGAAAAAATTCGTTTTAGAAAAAAAAGTGAGTCAGGGAGAAAAAGTAGAAGTCGTATCAACTACTAAAGAAAAAAGAACTTTAGTTGTAGAACAAGATACGACAATAGTAGAAGATTCTCCAAAAACATCAAAGCGAAATATTGTATATGATGGTATGACGCTTGAAGAATTATCTGCAAAATTAGATCGTTCTTTAAACTCAACTTTGTCTGGCAAAGGATATTTATTTGCAAAGACTGCGTTAGAGTTGGGAGTAGATCCTTATTTAGCTGTTGCAATTGTTTTAGAAGAAACTGGTTGTAAATGGAATTGTAGTGGATTAGTAAAACAATGTAACAATGTGGGAGGACAAAAAGGTGGAACTGTGAAATGTAATGGTGGTGCTTATCGAGCATATCCAACATTAGACGAAGGAATCATTGGATTTATAGATAATTTGGCGCGTAATTATTACGCACATGGATTAACTACTCCAGAACAAATAAATCCTAAATATGCTGCTAGTAAAACATGGGCATCAAAAGTAAATAATTATATTGCAAAAATAAAAGCAGCTTAAGAGTATTAAAAGATACTCTTTTTTTGTTGACATTTTTTCTTGTTTCTCTTAAAATGATAATTAGGAAAGTAGTGATAAAGTGAAGTTTTATAGATGTAGTAAGTGTAATAATTTAGTAATTCATTCTCAGAGTGTTATTTCTTGTTGTAATGAACCAATGGAAGAATTGATTCCTGGACATATAGAGGCCTCTGTGGAAAAGCATATACCAATTGTAGAAATTGGCAATGAAATTGTTGTAACAGTAGGAGAAGTCGA
Organism: Bacilli bacterium; assembly: GCA_022798795.1. Classification (GTDB taxonomy): domain Bacteria; phylum Bacillota_I; class Bacilli_A; order RF39; family UBA660; genus MGBC102946. The sequence continues at coordinate 10,820 of JAAWNF010000037.1, read as the reverse complement.
ACATCCAATGACTCCAGAACATTCTATTGAATGGATTTTAATAGAATTAGAAAATGGTTATATGGTAACGAATTTAAAACCGAATCAAAAGCCAGTTGCGCATTTTAAAACCTCAGAAAAAATAAAAGCAGCATATGCTTATTGTAATCTACATGGTCTTTGGAAAACTGAGATGTAGAGGAGAACATGAAAAAGATTGTAATAGTATTTTTTATGGTATTTGGGACTGTCTTTTTAGGACTTTTTTCTGGATGTGGAGTTTATGACAAAATAAATTTGGAAAAATTGAGTCAAGAAATGGCAACATTAAAGACATCAACATTTGATTTGTCTAAAATTCAAGAAGCAATTGAAACTGACTCTTCAGAATTTGGAGAATTGGAAAATATGGACCTTGATTTTATTCCATCTGAATATTTTCAAAAAGATATGGGATATTTATTTAGGCAAGAAAAAAGTGAAATCAATTCTGTTTCAATGACTTCTTATATTATTGTAAAACCAGCAGAAGATAAGAAAGATTTGCTCGAAGAACAAATTGGTTTTTATTATACAAAATTATTAGAAGAATATAGTCAAAAAGAAGACGCCAAAGACGAAGTAAAAGAACACTTACAAAACATTATGAAAAAGGAGTATAATGGATATCTTATTTATATTTTATCTAATGATAATGAAAGTGTTTGGCGAAAAATAGAAGCAAATGCTCATTCTATTTTATTTGAAAATACAAAAGAAGCAGAACTAGAAGAATTTGGAATTTTAGAAAAAGATGTAGATGAATTTAAGGCAGTCACTTCTAATCAAGATACAAGTGCAAGTTTTTATATTATAATTAGAGCCAAAAATGGAAAAGCGGATAACGTTAGGAAATCGATGAATCAATATATGAAAGAATTAGATAAAAAGTGGAGTTCTTATTTGCCAAGAGAATATGAATTGGTAAAAAATTATATGAATACTGAAGTAGGAAGCTATTTAATTTATGTTGTATCAAAAGACAATCAATTAGTTTTAAATACTATAAAAGATGCAATTGTGAAGAAAGATTAGAACAAATCTTTCTTTTTTGTATGCAAAAATTTTAAATTGTTTTCTAATTTTTCTTTTTTCTTGTTTATTTGTCATTTGCGTTCTTTTTTTGATTCTGTTAAATTTCTTTTTGGAGGTGAAAAATGAAAAAAGTTTTAATGTTTATTGCGTTCTTTGTTAGTATGTTTCCTATATTAGCGAAAGCAGAAACAGCTCTTTTGGAAGAGCATTATTTAAAAGATGTTTATTTTGTGGTAAAAGCAGCAGATGGAAAGATAACACAAAATCACGAACCTATATTTCGTTTGAATGGGAAAATTGCTTATTGTCTTGAACCTGAAGTATCTGCAAAAGCAGGAGAATATCAAGTAACAAGTGGTTTAAGTGGTTCATATCTTTCAAAAGAAAATAGAAAAAAGGTGGAAGAATTTGGATATTATGGATATGAATATCCTGGTCATCAGAAGAATGAATATTATTTAGCAGCACAAGAATTAATATGGGAAACTATTTCTTCTTATGAAGTAAAATGGGTTACTAGTTTAAAGGATGGAACAGAGATTAATGTGGAAAAAGAAAAGCAAGAAATTTTGAGATTGATAGAGGAAAATAAAAGAGTTCCATCATTTCATTTAAAAACTATATATTTATATGAAGGAGAATTTTTAGAATTAGAGGATAATAATCAGGTATTAGAAAATTTTCAAATATCAAATCCTCATTTTCGGATAGTCAATGATATTTTAGTAGGCCAAGATATTCCAAGAGATACTATGTTAGTTGGAAAATTACAAGCATATGATAAAGAGCAAACTCTATTATATCGTCAAGAAGATTCCCAAAAAATGGCTACCTTAAGACTTACAGAGCCAACAGAATTTGAGCTTTCTGTGATTATAGAAGGAGTTTCAGTTCAAATTCATAAAGTGGGAGAAGTATGGAATGGTATTGAGAATACTGGGGAATGGAAAAACCAAAATGGAGTTGAGTTTGAAATCTATGCAGAAGAAGATATATTTGGACACTTTGATAATATCCTTTATAAAAAAGGCGAATTTATTCAAAAATTGGTAACAAAAAATGGATATGTAGAAACGAAAAAATTACCAGATGGAAAATATCGATTGATAGAAGTACAAGGAAAAGAAAATTATGAAATTGTAGAGCCCATTATTTTTGAAATTAACAGTTCTGTGGAAAAAAGTAAAAATTTAGAAGTTCAAAATAAGTTGTCCACAGGAAAACTTGAAATTGTTAAAAAAGATTTACAAGGAAATTTATTAGCAGGAGTTACATTTGGACTTTATACGAAAAATGGAAGAAAATTGGCAGAAAAGGTGACAGATGAGGCTGGAAAAATACGATGGGAACGATTACCAGTAGGAGAATATCAGATTCGAGAGTTAAAAACGTTAGATGGATATATATTGGATACAACAAGAGAAAAGATTACAATTTCTAAAAATGAAATGCTTACAGTTGAAAAAATAAATGTTCCATTACTTCCTAACACGAGTGGGAAAAAGCATTCTCTACCATTTGTACTTGGTATATTTGGGTTGATTGTTAGTAAGTTCTTTTTATGATTAAAAAAATTATATTTATATTTTTATTATTTTTGAGTTTATTTGTTATTATAAATAGTGTGAATGAAGAAGTTACTACTATGGTTATTTATCAAAAAGAAAAATGTATTTTAGAACAGGAAGAGCAAACTATGAAGTTAGAAATTCCAGAATGGAATTTTGAACGTCTTATTAAGACTGGTAGTGTAAATCAGATTGACAAATTATTTGCAACTTATATACCAGGGAATAAAAATAACGTTGTAATAGCGGGACACAATATACATGTTGTCTTTCGAGAGTTGCACAATATTCATCTTGGAATGAAAATATATCTAAAAAAAGGTAATAAAATTACAGAATATGTCGTTATTGAAAAGAAAAGTGTAAAGCCAACCGAAATTCAGTATTTAGAGGATACAATAAAAGAACAGTTGACACTGATTACTTGTACAGAAAACGACCAAAAAAGATTAATTATCATTTGTTTGAAACAGAATATATCTTGATAGTTTATTACCCTTTGTGATATAATCCAATTAGGTGGGTCTTATGAAATATAATAAAAAAGATACAGTCAGTTTAATAAAAGATAAATTAAATGGGAAATCGATGTTAACTTATGAAGAAATTGCGCAAATAACTGGATATCATCCAAAGTATATTTTAAGATTAAAACGAGAAATTGTAAACGATACAATTCAATTGGAGCATGGAAATAAAAATAGGCCTTCTTATAAAGCGATTTCTAAAGAAGAAGAAGAGAAGATAGTTGGTCTTTATAGAAGAAGTAATGCTAGTGTTAGAAGATTTTGTAAATTCTATGGAAGACGCAGTTATTCTTGCATTTATTATATTTTAAAAAAGAATGGTTTGTTAGATAATGAGCAGGAAAAATAATTTTCTTGCTTTTTTTAAAATTTATTATATAATATTTTGGAAAGGAATGATAGTATGTCTTTAAAATATATTACCCAATTGGGAAAAACCGAATTTATAGAGTTAATTAATTTTTGCATTGAAGGGCAAAATAGAAGAGGTCAAGAAAAGGGAACTTTTAGTCAGGAACAGTTAGTAAGTGATGTCACAGTATATGACGAAATAGATAGACGTGATGGAGATGGGAAGCGTTATTATTTTGTTTGTTCATTTGATGGTGCTAGAGTACTTAATAGCTATGAAGTAAGAGATTTTAGTATGACAATTTCAGATGGAGGATTTTATGGAATTGTGACAGCAGCAGATTATACAGATGATATGAGGGAATTTATGGCGAAACGGTTTGGGAAACCATATATCAAATCTCTGTATCAGCACCAAGTATCAAGGGCAGAAAAGGAAATGAATCGTTTATTAGATGTTTTACCAAAAGAGAAAAAATTATAATTTCTCTTTTTTTGTCGTTTTTTTTATTTCCTATTTATGTGTTGTTCCTAATATAGTGGATTAGGAGGGAACTTATGGAAAAAATAGGACTTACGGAAAAACAAGTAGCAGAAAATCGTAGTAAATATGGAAGTAATCAAATTACTTCAAAAAAGCAAGATAGCTTTTGGAAGTTACTTTTAGAAACATTAGGGGACCCAATTATTAAAATATTATTGATTGCATTAGCCATTAAAACTGTTTTTTTAATTCAAAATTTTGATTGGTATGAAACGGTTGGTATTGTGATTGCAATTTTTTTAGCTTCTTTTATTTCAACTATTTCTGAATATGGTAGTGAACAGGCATTTGCAAAATTACAAGAAGAATCTTCTAAAATTAAATGTCGAGTTTTAAGGTCAGGAAATGTAGTAGAACTTCCAATTGATGAAATTGTTGTAAATGATATTGTGCTTTTGGATTCAGGAGATAAAGTTCCTGCAGATGGAAAATTAATAGAAGGAGAAATAACAGTTGATGAATCGGCATTAAATGGTGAAACAAAGGAAGCTTATAAAGAATCTGTTAAATCTTTATTAGAAACAGGCAGTGAAAAGAATTATGTATATCGTGGTACTGTTGTATATTCTAAGTCAGGGAAAATGCTTGTTACCTGTGTTGGTAATGATACATTTTATGGCAAATTAGCTAGTGAATTACAGGAAAAGCAACCAGACAGTCCATTAAAGTTAAAACTTCATGAACTTGCCAAATTTATCAGCAAAATTGGATATGCAGGAGCAATATTGGTTTCTCTTTCTTATTTGTTTTCTGTAATTTTTATTGAAAATGGATTTTCTATGAACAAAATAGTAGAAACGGTTACCAATTTCCCTATTATGTTTGGACATGTTTTATATGCTTTAACTTTGAGTGTGACAATTATTGTTGTGGCAGTACCAGAAGGTTTACCAATGATGATTACTTTAGTGCTATCTTCTAATATGAAGCGAATGTTAAAAAATAATGTGTTAGTTAGAAAATTGGTAGGAATAGAAACAGCAGGTAGTTTAAATATTTTATTTACGGATAAAACAGGTACTTTAACAAAGGGAAAGTTAGAAGTAATTGGATTTGAATCAGGGAGTTTAAAAAAGTTTTCCACAGAATTAGAGTTGAAAAATTATCCTAACTTATATAAGGTAGTGCTAAATTCCATTATTTATAATAATGCAAGCAGTTATGATGTGGAAAAAAATAAAGTGATAGGTGGGAATAGTACTGATAGAGCTTTATTGGAATTTATAAAAACGAAAACGACAGGAAATGTAAAAAAAATAAAAACAATTCCTTTTGATAGCAATAATAAATATGCATTAACGACCATTGATGATGGGATTAAAATAACACTAATTAAAGGTGCACCAGAGAAAATTATTCCTTTTTGCACAGAGTATTATAGTGAGCAGGGAGAAAAAAGAGGTTTTTATTCAAAGAAAGAAATATATTCTCAGATAGAACAAATGACAAAACGTGGAATTCGAGTTATTGCTTTGGCAACTTCATCAAGTGAAACATTTAAAGACCTTTCATTTGTTGGTTTAATTTTTATAAAAGATGAGATTAGAAAAGAAGCTATTGAGGGGGTTAAATTGGTACATGATGCTCATATTGAAACAGTTATGATTACTGGTGACAACAAAGATACTGCATCTTCTATAGCAAAAGAAGTTGGGTTATTAAGAAAAGATAGTGATATTGTTTTAACAAGTGATGAATTAAGATTAAAAAGTGATGAAGAAGTAAAACAATTATTGCCAAATTTGAGAGTAGTAGCTAGAGCTTTACCGCAAGATAAAAGTAGATTAGTACGAATTTCTCAGGAATTGGGATTAGTAGTAGGTATGACAGGAGATGGGGTGAATGATGCTCCAGCATTAAAAAGGGCTGATGTTGGCTTTTCTATGGGAAGTGGAACAGAAGTATCAAAAGAGGCAAGTGATATCGTTATTTTAGATGACAACTTTTTATCGATTTCTAAGGCTATATTATTTGGAAGAACCATATTTAAAAGTATTCGAAAATTTATTGTTTTTCAGTTAACTATGAATTTTTGTGCAATTAGTTTGTCAATTATTGGACCATTTATTGGTGTAGAAACGCCAGTTACAGTAATTCAAATGCTGTGGATAAATATGGTTATGGATACATTGGCTGGCCTTGCATTTGCTTTTGAGCCTCCTTTAAGGGAGTACATGAATGAATATCCCAAAAAAAAGAAAGAGCCCATTATTAATTCTTATATGATGGGTGAAATTTTATTTACTGGTTGTTTTTCATCGCTACTTTGTATTTTCTTTTTAAAATCATCATGGATACATAGTTTATATAGAAGTACTGAAACCAATCAATATTTAATGACCGCTTTTTTTGGACTTTTTATTTTTATGGGAATTTTTAATAGTTTTAATGCAAGAACAGAGCGACTTAATTTGTTAGCAAATTTATCTCGAAATAAAGTCTTTATGTTTGTAATCTTTTTCATTTTAACTGTTCAAGTTTTGCTGATTTATTTTGGAGGTTCATTATTTAGGACAGCTGGATTAACATTTCATGAATTTGAGATTATGATTTTGTTAGCGCTCTTAGTTGTTCCGATAGATTGGATTAGAAAATTGTATTTGAGAAGATGTGGAAAAATTGGAGGTGTTTAATGAGTTCTATACTAAAATCGGTTGCGCAATGTACCAAATTATGGTAATATTTATTAGATAGCAAACAGTAGACAATGATGATAATCATTTTGGAGGAGTGACAATATGATTAATTTTATTATTTGTGATGACAATTTAGAGATGAGGGATAATATCCTAGATGTTGTTGCAGCGTTTATGATGACAAAGGAAATAGATTATAAAACTCATTTGTATAGTGATTATGACGATGAGTTTATAAAAATTGTAAATCAAAAGCTTTCTTTTAAAATTTATATTTTAGATATTGAAGCTCCTACTAGAACTGGAATTGATGTTGCTAGAATTATTCGTCATAAGGATGAAGATAGTGCAATTATCTTTATTACTGGACATGAAGAATTAGGACCAAGATTGCTATCAAAAGATATTACTTTCTTAGCATTTATTAACAAGTTTGATGATTATAAGAACAGGTTACAATATAACATAGGAAAAGCAATATCCGCATTAGAGAAAAAGAAATGTTTAAGATTTGAAGATTGTAGCACTTTTTACGCTCTTCCATATCATGATATTTTATATATTGAGAAGGATAGTTTAGGTAGGGGAACTATTATTGTGACTGAGTTTAATGAATTTAAGGTTCATAAACCTTTATCATTTTTTCGTGAATTATTAGATGATAGTTTTGTTCAAACTCATAGAGCTTGTATAATGAATAAAGAAAGGATAATGAGTGTAAATAAGAAAGAACACTTAGTTACCTTTGATAATGGTATGAAAAGTGATCTTGTTTCCACTAGATTTAAAATAGAGGAGTTGATTAGGGGAGTATGATGGAGGTAGTTAGTAATGTTGTAGGCGCTTCAGTATTAAGTTTTTGTCATATATATTCATGGCACTGTTTAGAAAATCAAAAAATTAAATTTGGTAATTATAAATTTTATGTATCTATGATTATATATGTTATTTTAATAGTTGCAAGTGTTGCTTTTATTGATAAATTTTTAAAAATAGCAGGTGTTACAATTATTTCTATGTTAGTCAATTATTTTTTAATGAGAAAAGATATAAAAAGGACAATATTGATGCCTATAATAACGCAAATAATTGTAATGATATCTGAAACATTATTAGCATTAGTTTTAACTGCATTTCGAGCAAATTTGAATTCGATTGCGGGTAATCCATTTGGTGGTTTTGCAATGGATACAGCAGTATCTATTTTAGTAATCTTAATTTTTTTACTATGTGAATTTCTGCCAAAAATATATGAATTTGTTATAAAAAGGATAGATAAAATTAATTCTGTATACTTTGTTGGATTGAGCTTTATTGTTATTTTAATTGCAAATGTACTAGCTATGACTGTATATTATAAATTAGATTATACGTATTTGTTAATTTTTAATAGTTCAGTTACAATAGTATATTTCATCATAATTATAAATTCATTTTATAATCGAAATAATTATCTAAAAGTATATGATAAATACAATACTACTATTTCGAGTTTGAAAGAATACGAAGACATTTTAAATCAATATAGAGTGAGTAATCATGAAAATAAAAATCAGTTATTGACAATTCGTAGTATGGTAAAAAATAAGGAAAAGAATATTCCAGAATATATTGATAAGATAGTAGAAAATAAATTAAAAGATAATGAACTTCTAATGGGTCAATCTATGATTATTCCTGAAGGTGGTCTTAGAGGACTTATTTATTCTAAGATGTTATTAATGAAAGAAAAAAATATTGATTTTGATTTGAGTGTAGATAAGGCAATTAAGACTTTTCAGTTAATTAATTTAGGAGATAATACCGTTTTAGATATTTGTAAAATAATTGGTGTTTTTTTAGATAATGCAATCGAAGCTGTTAGTGGGTTAGAAGATAAATTTATTGATTTAGAAATGAGTATTGAAAGCGAGAAATTATATATTTCTGTATCAAATAATTATGAAGGAATAATTTTACTAGAGGAAATAGAAAATCAAGGATATACAACAAAAGGCTCAGGGCATGGTTATGGGTTATCTTTAGTAAAGAAATTAGTAGAAGAAAATTCGTTATTAAAAAATGAGAAGGGAGTTTCAAGCGAAGAGTTTACACAACGCTTGATAGTAGATGTTTCCAAACTAAAATAAAAACTGTAGAAATATGTCTACAGTTTTTGAATGTTTTTATTATTTAATTAAACTTTTTGGACATTCTGGTTCATCTAGTACCCAAAATGTACAAGCTTGACTTCCCATATTGGCAGCTCCAAGTCCTAATGCTTTTAAAATTGAAGCAAAAAATCTCATATTATATACTCCTCTCTATGAAATATTTGTTCTTGCAAGGTATGTTTTATAATTGTTATATGGTAAATGAAAAATTTTATATACCATAGGCGAAATTAGAAAACATTCAACAATTGGTGCGAAAATGAAACAGTTGGAAAGAAAGTTACTATTAATACATAGTGCAAGTATTGTAAATATAGTAGTAATAATAGTAGAAAGAAGTTGATAAATTTTTCTTCTTTTTGGATCAACGATGGGACGTTTATAAGTATCAGCTGGACTATTTTTGTAAATAAAGAAAATTGTAATAATACCAATTATAAATTTTATATCATTTGATAAGTTTATGTATTGGCACACAATAGGGAATAATACAAATATCAGAATAGATGATATTAAGCATATCCAACTTTTAGTAGCATGTAATCCAAAAGAACATGTCCGAATAATGTTAAAGATAATCATAAATATAATTACTTCAGGGATAATTTTTAGAATACATGCAATTAATAAAATTACAATTGACTTTGTTACAGTTAAATAAATTCCAACTAATCCATATTCTATTTCTGCTAAAGAAATTTGATCGATGGTAGGATTATATTTCTTAATTAAGCATAAAGAATTTTTTACAACATACTCCTTCATTGAATGTTTTCCTCCTATTTCTGTTTCATTTTAGCACATACAAAATTTGAGATTAGGAAATGCTTTGTTTATTGTATGAATATAATATTATTTTTTTAAGATGCAACCAAAAAGAAGTTTTTTTCATCACTCAGACCAAAATATGGGGCGTTCAGGAAAGAAAAAATCAATCTCTATTTATAAGTGCTATAATAGTTATGTCCTTGATAGGCGATGATGTCGAATTTTGTCGAAATTTGCAAATTGAAAACACTTGAAATCGTCTGCAAAAAGGATTATAGTTAAATTGTAGGGGAGATTTAAGGGAAGGGAGATGTTAGTGTGACAGGAAAAGTGAAGTGGTTTAATAATGATAAAGGCTTCGGTTTCATTGAATATAAAGATGGCGAAGATATTTTTGTTCATTATTCAGCTATTTTATCAGAGGGCTACAAAACTTTGGTTGAAGGTCAATATGTTGAGTTTGAATTAGTAAGAACAGATAAAGGTCTTCAAGCAAAGAATGTAGTAGAAATTAAGACTGCTTTAGTATAAGTAGTCTTTTTTTCACATAAAATTACATAATTGAAATAAAAAAAATATGTTATAATAGAAATATAAGGAGGATTGATGTTATGAAATTTAACATTCGTGGAGAGAAAGTAAAAGTAACAGATGCTATTCGAAGTCATATTGAGGAGAAAATTGGAAGATTGGATAGATACTTTGAAACTCCAGACACACTTACAGCAAATGTTTTGGTAAAGGTACAAGGAATCAATCAAATTGTAGAGGTAACGATTCCTGCTAAGAAGTTTATTTTACGAGGTGAGGTTAAAGATAAAGACCTTTATGCAGCTATTGATTTCGTATCTGATAAATTAGAAAGACAGATTCGCAAAAATAAGACAAGAATGAACAAAAACAACAAAAAATCCCCTGTTATTGATTTTGTTGTAGATTTTGAAGCAGAAAATATAGAACAAGATGAAACTAAGATTGTAAAAAGAAAATTGATAGAAATGAAACCGATGAGTGAGGAAGAAGCAATTCTTCAGATGAATTTATTAGACCATGCTTTTTATATATTTAAAAATTCGGATACGAATGAACTTGCAGTTGTTTATAGAAGACAGGATAATAATTATGGAATTATTGAGGTAAAATAGGGCTTTTTAAGCCTTATTTTAATATATTTATAATCATACTTATGAAAATTTAAATTTTATTTATTGATTATCAAT
>JAAWNF010000036.1 GCA_022798795.1 Bacilli bacterium | reverse complement strand
ATTTTTAAATTATATTTTTTACGTATTTTAACCCATGCTTTGTTTCTTAAATTAGAATCAGCGCTTATTTTTTCTAAGACTAATGCATCTTTGATATCATCTTTAACATCTTCTAATTTTGGTCTTTCTTTTTGGCTTACTCTTAGAATAATATGATATCCATAAGTACTTTTTACTGGTTCAGCGGTATAATCACCATCTTTTAAGCTACTTGCTGCTGTCCAGAATTCACTTACTACTTTGTCTTTTGTAAATGTTAATTTTCCACCTTCACTAGCAGTTCCTGCATCGTCTGAGTTTTCTTTTGCTAATGTATCAAAATCTTCTCCTTCTTGAATACGTTTGATTAATGCTTCTGCTTCCTCTTTGGCTTTATTTTCAGCAGCTGTTTTTTCTTCATCAGTTGCATTATCTGCAACATCAGGTGAAATTAAAATATGTTTAGCAGTAATTTCACCAAAGATTTCATCTTCATAATATTTTTTGATTTCTTCCTCTGTTAATTCGCTAGCGATAAAATCGTCTGCTATTTTACTCTTTTTATACTCTAAAATGACATATTCTTTATAAGTTTTTTCATTTTCGAATCCAGCATTGATTAAAGCATCTTCAAAATTCATTCCACTTGCTTCATATTGAGCTTTTAATGTTTTTATTTGGCTATCTGCATAAGTCTCTGCTTCTTCGCTATCTTTAACTTCTTTTTCTACAATAAATTTGTCAATTAAATCTACTAAGATAGAAGTTCCATAATATTGTTTCATTTCTTTATATAGTTCATCAGCTGTAAACTCTTTTCCATCTACACTAGCTGCCACTTCTTCACCACTTTTAAGTTTTGGTACTTTTCCGCATCCAGATAGTGTGAGCATAACTGCACATAAACCAACAACTAATAAATTTTTTTTCATTTTGTTTGTTCTCCCTCCAAAATTAATGGTTATTAGACCCATTACACATTAATAATCATATCAAAAAAAAAGAAAAAAAACAATAATTTATAGAAAGTAATCACACAACTTTCATTTTTCCATAAAATAATGTGAAAGATAAAAAAAGGAGGAGAGACGTATGTGTAATAATACAGGAGTAAGCGGAGCTGCTATCGTTTTAGTTTTATTCATACTTTTAATTATCATACTTGGAGCTTATATTTAATTTTTAAAGGAGGTGTAATATATGGCATGTAACAATTCTTGTGGCAATGTTAGTTCAACTTGCTGCAACAATGGTTCAAATGGATTTGTAATTATTATTGTACTTTATATTTTACTTGCAATTATACTAGGTTCATGTTTCTTTTAAAAAGAGGTTTTCCTCTTTTCTTTTTTGTCTAAAATCTGTCTAACTGCCAAAATTATGTTGCTGGAATTTTAAATTTATAATATAATATAAGAAAGATAGGAGAGGTCTTATATGAAAAAAAGAGGATTTACACTAACAGAAGTATTAGGAGTTATTGTTATTTTAGGACTTATTGCTCTTATTATATTTCCTAATGTAAGTAAATCAATAAAAAATTCTAAGCAAAAATTATATAATGAACAAGTATCACTTATTGAAGAAAATGCTAGAAAGTGGGGAGTAGAGCATACTGCTGAACTTCCAGATAATGGTTCTTATTATTTAGAATTAAATGATTTGGTATTAGGGGGATATATATCTCAGAAAGAATTAAAGGACCCTAGAGACGATAGTACTATGGAAGGGTGTATTGTAATTAGTTATGACCCTTCATATAATCAGTATCAGTATTTATATACAACTGCTTCTTGTGAGGAGCAAAGACCAGTAGAAAAGCCATCATTAGTAGAAAAAGTAAATAATGCATCAGACACAGCAACCAATGACCCAGATGGAAATAGACGATATGTCGGTGAAAACCCTAACAATTATGTACGTTTTAATAATGAACTATGGAGAATTATTGGTGTATTTGATGGACAAGTAAAAATTATGAAGAATGATTTTTATAGTACAGGAATAGCGTGGGATACAAATAGAATAAATGATTGGAGTACAGCTTCTTTGCAAACAGAGTTAAATACAACGTATTGGGATACAATTGATAGTAATTATCAAAATATGGTAGACCAAAATCATGTATGGAATTTAGGTGGTGCAGTATCAACTACCTGGACAAGAGCTAATTTATATAATATGGAAAGAGGAACAGCTGTATATAATGGAAGACCAACCACATGGATGGGGAAAGTCGGATTAATGTATCCAAGTGATTATGGATATTCAACAAGCAGTACAAGTAGTGAATGTGATTTAGATTTTTATAATAGTTGGAGCAATTATCCAGATTGCTACAATAATAGTTGGACATATAATTCTTCATATCATCAACTGACAATCACCCCTAGTGACGTTTCGATTTATGTGCTCTTTGTGAATCAAAATGGAAATGTCAACCTTGTCACTTTGCACGATGCTGGTCGTGGTGTGCGCCCAGTCCTATATTTAAAATCTGATGTAAAAGTAGAATCTGGTTCTGGAAGTAATACAAATCCATTTAATTTAAGTTTGTAAAACTGTGGAAAAAAATAAATGCTTGACACTTTATATTGTAAAGTGTCTTTTTTTGTTGTCTTTTTTCTTTAAAAACTGTGGAAAACTATTTACAAAACAATATTGCTAGGGTAAAATAGTGGTACAGAGTGGGTAGCTGTGGAAAAAAGTGGGTGATTTTGATGCTGATGGGTGAATATCATCATAATCTTGATGAAAAGAATCGATTAATAATTCCTTCTAAGTTGCGAGAAGAAATGGGAGATTTATTTGTTTTAACACGTGGCTTAGATGAATGTTTATTTATTTACCCTAGAGAAGAATGGAACCGTATTATTGAAAAGTATAAAGAATTACCTAATACCAAAGATGCTAGAAATTTTATGAGATTTTTTTTAGCAGGTGCAACTGAATGCTCCTTTGATAAACAAGGTCGAATTTCTATATCATCCCCACTTATGAGATATGCAGAATTAGAACATGAATGTGTCATTATTGGTGTTAATGACCATTTAGAAGTTTGGTCTGAAGATCGATGGGAAGATTTCATGAATACAAATGAAAGAGAATTTTCTGATATCGCAGATAACTTATTTTCTCCTAATATAAATTAGGTCTTAAGGAGGGTTTATGCATAAAAGTGTATTATTAAATGAGTGTATTAATAATTTGTTATTAAAAGAAGATAGTATTATTGTTGATTGTACACTTGGATTTGCAGGACATAGTGGTGAAATATTAAGAAAAATAAAAAAAGGAAAATTATATGCTTTTGACCAGGACCCTATAGCAATAAAGACAAGTAGAGAAACATTAGATACCATTGCTTCAAATTATGAAATTATTGAAACTAATTTTGTTCATCTAAAAGAAGAATTAGAGAAACGTGGTGTTTTTTCAGTAAATGCAATTTTATTTGATTTAGGAGTTTCCAGTCCTCAATTAGATGATGCAGAGAGAGGATTTAGCTTTCATAAAGATGCAAGGTTAGATATGAGAATGAACCCCACTCAGAAATTATCAGCTTATGAAGTAGTAAATCAATATTCTTATGAGGAATTGGTTCATATTTTTAGTACTTATGGAGAAGAGAAATATAGCACAAGCATTGCATCTGCAATTATTAAAAATAGACCAATAGAAACAACTTTAGAATTGGTAGAAATCATAAAAAATAGTGTTCCAGAAAAGTATCGCAGAGAGAAACATCCAGCTAGAAAAGTTTTTCAAGCAATTAGAATAGAAGTAAATGATGAATTAAATGTTTTAAAGCAAGCAATTTATGAAGCTTTGGATTTGATAAACGTGGGTGGAAGAATATGTGTAATTACATTTCATTCATTAGAAGATAGAATTGTAAAAAAGATATTCAAAGAAGTCAGTAATATTCCAGATGAATTAAAAAAACTTCCTATTGTTCCAGAAAATTTGCAAGCAAAATTTAAAGTATTAGGAACTATAGAACCAACACAAGAGGAATTATTAGAAAATAATCGAGCAAGGAGTGCGAAATTAAGAATTATCGAAAGAATAAAAAGGTGATAAAATGGCAAAAAGAAAGGTAAGGACAATACGTTTTACCAAGGGAGAACGTTTGGTATATGTAAGTGCAATTGTGGCAACCGTGATGACGTTTGTTCTTCAGGTTTTTTGCAGTGCGAATGTTGGTAATTTGAATATGAATATAGAAAAAATTCGTTCTGAGATAACTGCTCAAGAAAAGCAAAATGAGAGTTTATCTATGAAAGTTAGTGAACTAACTTCCTTTGATAAAGTAAAAGAGGTTGTAAAAGAGATGGGACTAGCTTATAATAATGATAGTATTGTTATCATAAATGAGTAGAGGTGAGTCTGTGAAAGAAAAGAAAGAAAATAAAAAACAGTCTTGGAATTATCCAAAGAGGTTATTTTATCTCTTTCTTTTTTCCATTCTTCTTCTTTATATTCAATATGGGTATTTGTCGTTATCACCTAATGTATATGGAGAAAACATGGATTTATTTGCTAGAAAACGAGATACAGCAAGAACGATTTTATCAGCTAAAAGAGGAACAATTTTTGATAGTGAAGGAAATATATTAGCATTAAATGTGTCTTCTTATACAGTGATTGCTTATTTAGACAAATCGAGAACAACAGACTCAAAGTATCCAAAGCATGTAGTAGATAAAGAAAAAACAGCGGAAGCATTAGCGCCTGTTTTATCCATGGAAAAAGACACTCTATTACGTTTATTAAGTATGGAAGGTGTATATCAAGTAGAACTGGGTCCAGGTGGCCGAGGTATTAGTGAATTAAAAAAAGAAGAAGTAGAAAATTTAGGCTTGGATGGGATTGATTTTATTGAAAATCCAAAACGCTATTATCCAAATGGAGATTTTGCGTCTTATATCATTGGATATGCAAAATCTTATCCAATAAAATTAGATTATGATAGTAATAATGAATTAACAGAGGACGAAATAAAAGAAAAGTTGCAGGAAAATCCAGATTATAAATATCGAAATTCTGAAAAAATAGTTGGAGAGCTTGGAATCGAATTACAGTATGATGAGCTATTAAAAGGAACTGATGGGAAGCTGATTTATCAAAGAGATAAATATGGATATAAAATTCCAGATACGAAAGAAGATAGAACAGACGCAGTAGATGGAAAAGATATTTATTTAACGATTGATTCGGCTATTCAAAGATTTGTAGAGGGAGCTTTAAAAGAACAAGCTGCTATTTATACTCCAGAATGGATGATGTTAACTGTTATGGATGCAAAAACAGGTGATATTTTAGCGACTGCATCAACGCCTTCTTTTGACCCCAATATTCGAAATATTGTAAACTATGAAAATCCTCTTACATCTTATCTTTATGAGCCAGGTTCAACGATGAAAACTTATACTTATATGTGTGCTATGGAAAAAGGAACATATAAAGGAAGTGCCACATATCAATCTGGTTCTTATCAAATTGGTGAAGATGTTGTACAAGACTGGAATTCTGGTGTGGGATGGGGAACAATTACTTTTGATAAAGGATATGAATATTCTAGTAATACAGGAGCAGTAAATATAGTAAATCAGTTTATCACAAAAAATGAACTTCGGGATTGTTTAGAAAAATATGGATTTGGAAATGTGACAGGAATAGAATTGCCTCGTGAACTATCAGGAAGTATTAAATTTACATATCCAATGGAAGTAGCAGCTGCTTCTTATGGGCAAGGAATTACAACAACGGCAATTCAACAATTGCAAGGTTTAACTCTTATTTCTAATAATGGAAAAATGTTAACTCCTCATATTGTTAGCAAAATTGTAGATACCAATACAGGAGAAACTGTATATGAAAGAAAAATAAAAGAAAGTGAACAAATTATTAGTAAAGATACTGTAGATAAAATGAAAGAACTTATGTATAATGTTGTTCATAATCGAGAACAAGGTTCTACTAGTGGAATTTTATATGATATAGAAGGGTTTGAGATTATAGGAAAAAGTGGAACTGCTCAAATTTATGATTCAAAAAATGGTGGATATTTGAAAGGAAGTAATGATTATATATTTTCATTTGGAGGTATGTATCCAAAAGAAAATCCAGAAATTATTGTTTATGGTGCTGTGAAGCGTCCTTCTCTTGGACAAAATACAGCAATAGCGAAAGCCACTCAATCTGTTATGAAAAGTATTGCAAAATATCGTAATATGTTTACAGAAGACCAAGATGTCTCTAATGTTGAAAAATATCAGATGGAGTCTACACTAAATCAATTTACAGTAGATGTGAAAAATGATTTATCAGCAAAAGGGATGAAAGTTGTAATAATTGGAGATGGAGAACGAGTTATTTCAGCTTCTCCAAGTGTTGGAACAACTATTATTAGTGGAGATAGAATTTTTTTAATAACGAATGGAGAAAATATTACATTAGAAAATTTAAAAGGTTGGAGTAGAATTGATGCTATGAATTATTTAAATTTACTTGGATTAAAGATAACTTCCACTGGATATGGTTATGTAGATACTCAAAGTATAGAAGCAGGTACTTCCATTACAAAAGGAATGGAGATTTCAATTACTTTGGTAGATAAATATAATTTTTCATCAGAGACAAAGGAATAATATTTGACAATTTAAAGGTTTCATAATAAACTTATAATGAGGAGGTATACATGAAATATTTGAAAATAAATATCTTAATGTTCCTCTTTTTTTGTCTTTTATTTGTAGGATGCGATAAAAATAGTTTGTTGTCTAATCCTGTAAGAATGTCTTTTATTGCTTGCAATGAAGCTGATATAACATTAATACAAAATGATAAATATACAATTTTAATTGATACAGGAGAAGAAAGTTGTTTTGACACAGTATCTTCTTATTTAGCAGAACGAGTGACCTTTATAGACCTTCTTATTTTGACACATCCAGATAAGGACCATATTGGCAATGCGGTTCGCATTATGGAAACATGGGATGTGGGACAAGTTTATATGAGCTCTTATCAAAAAGGTTCTATATTAGAAAATGAATTGTTTCAATATATAGAAAATCAACATTTAAAATATGAAAAAATAACAGAAAAGAAATCATTACAGTTTGATGAATTAGAAGTTCAAGTAGAACCAGCTGAGAAAATATATGACAGTTCTAATAATTCTTCTTTAATTACTTATATAACAGTTGGAAATATTAGGACTTTCTTTGGTGCTGATATAAAAAAGAAACGAATTGAAGAATTATTAAATGGCCAAATTCTAGAATCAAACATTGTAAAACTTCCTTATCATGGAAGATATATTTCTAATATGGAAAAATTGTTAAAGAAATTGAATCCTGATTTTGTGGTTGTTACATGTTCTGAGTTAGAATTAGAGACACAAAAACTGCTAAATAGATTAGAAATAGAGTATGAAGAGACAAAGGAAACTATTGAAATAGAAATTGATGGAATATCCTGGAAAAGAGGAGAATAAATGAAAGAAAAATGGATAATAAAAACGATGCAAGATGGAACAGAAGTAACCGTTAGAGACTTACAACTGTCTATTTTAGAAATCATGGATGAGATACATAGGGTATGTGTGAAAAATGATATTCCATATGCTTTAATTGCTGGCTCAGCTCTTGGTATTTGTAATTATCAAGGATTTATTCCTTGGGATGATGATATTGATATGTGTGTAGAAAGAAAAGATTGGAATCGTTTCATAAAAGCTTTAGAAAAAGATTTGGATAAAAAATTTTATTTTCAATGTTTTGAAAATGACAAAAAATATAATGTATTAATTCCTTCTATGAAAATTAGAAAAAGAGGAACTTATATTGAAGAAGTAAATACTTTATTAAAAAATAGATGTGAATCAGGAGATGGAATTTTTGTTGATGTTGTTATTTATGATAGTGTTTCTGATAATAAGTGGATAGATGAATGGAATCGATTTAAAATTAGAGCTTTGATGCCAGTTATGGTGTTTTTAGATAATATTCATGTTAATCCAGTATTTTTAAAAAAATGGGTACTTAACATTTCAGAAAGATATGCAAAAAGAAATAAAAAAAGTAGTTTAACTTCACAGACAATTGCAATTCCATGGGAAAAGTTTTTGAAAGAACCAAAATTTCCAAAAGAAGATGTTTATCCATTTGAACTTTATCAATTTGAAGGTAGAGAATATTATTCTTATCATAATGTGAAAAATGTTGTAACTGCTTGGTATGGTCCAAATTGTTTGAAAAAGTGGGATGGTGAAAAATGGTATGACCCACTTCCAGAAGCAAAACGACATCCAAAACATGCTGTAGATATTAATTTAAATGGAGAGGAACCTGAGAAATAGTATAAAATATAGTGAAAATCTATCCCATCAAAAAAAAGTATGTTATAATGAACTCAGGTGATGTAAATGGCTTATATAAGATATAAAGAAGTGACAAAGCATTTTAATTTTTCAAAGGCTTTAAATAGGGAAGATATGCCTGGGTATATCAAACATTATATTCCAACAGATGAAAAGATTTTGGTGGCATATAAAACGAGTCGTGACCATGGTGTTTTTACAGATAAAAAGGTAGTGCTATTTGATAATATTAGCATATTAGAAAAATCAAAACAAATTTATACAATTCCATATAAATCGATTTCAGTATTAGATGTTGTATTTGGAGAAAAAAGTGCTGAATTAAATTTTTCTTTGGATTGTGGGTTTCCTGTAAAATTGAAGTTTGTTGATATGAAAGCAGAGGATAAGGTTCGTTTGCGTTTGCTTTATACTTGCATTAATAGAATTGTCAATGGTCAGGAGCCATTAAAAGAGGATGTAGAAAGATTAATGAGTGATGATGTGAGTATCAAAAATAAAGAAACTTTGTAGTTGTTAAAGAGGGATTAAAATCTTTTAGAGTATGCTATAATGGCATAGTAAGAGGGTGGAAGTATGGCGTATATAAAATTTAAAGAATTATCAAAATATTTTGATTTTAAAGAAGAAATATTAAGTATTGAAGAATTGCCAGAGTATGCGAAAGAATATGTGGAAGAAGAAGAAAAAATATTACTTGCTTATAAAAATTCAAAAGATTATATGGTATTTACCAATAAAAAAATGGTGTTATTTGACCGTGATACAATGGCAGTATATTATAAAAAAATTCATGTTATTCCATATATTTCTATTTCTACAAGTGCAATTAACTTTAAGCCTGGAAAAGTAGAAATATTGCTTAGTTTAGATAGTGGTTACCAAATGCATCTAAATTTTGTAGATATGAATCATGATAAAAAAGAGCATATAAAACAGGTATTCAAGATTATGATGAAAACTAAAATTTAAAGAAGAAAAAAATAATTCTTCTTTTTTTGTGGACTAGCACATATTCTTTACTAGAGGTGAATTCTATGTTTTTTAAAGCAATTCATACTAGAATTAAAGTAGTTTTATTAATTATTATTTTATTTTTTATCCTTATTATTGGAAAAGTTTTTTATATTCAAGTTTTTCAATATAAAAAGCTCAATAAATATGCTTCTAATTTATGGAGTAGAAATTTACCAATAGAGGCTAATCGTGGAAAAATTTTTGATAGAAATGGAGTTGTATTAGCGGATAATATTACAACTACTTCACTTGTATTAATTCCAAATCAGATAAAAGAAAAAGAGCAAACAGCAGAAGCTTTGGCAAATATATTAAATGTTACAAAAGAAGAGATGATGAAACATGTAAGTAAAAAGACTTCAATTGAAAGAGTTCATCCAGAAGGAAGAAGACTTTCTTATGAGATTGCAGATAAGATTAATGAATTGAAACTTCCTGGTGTTTATTTAGTAAAAGAATCGAAGCGTGAATATCCATATGATACTTTATTATCGCATACTTTGGGTTTTGTTGGAATTGATAATCAAGGATTATCTGGATTAGAGCTTATGTATGACAAATACTTAACAGGAAGTTATGGGGCTATTAAATATTTCAGTGATGCTAAGGGAGCAAGATTACAATTAAATGAAGTATATGAAAAGCCACAAGATGGAATCAATATGACATTAACAATTAATTATGAAATACAGGCCTCATTAGAAAGAGAACTTGATAATGCTGTTTCTAAATATAATCCAGACCAAGCTTTAGGAATTGCAATGGACCCTAAAACAGGTGAGATTTTAGCAATTTCCTCAAGACCTAATTTTTCTCCAAGTCATTATTCAGATTATACAGTAGAAGAAATCAATAGAAATTTACCAATTTGGGCAACTTATGAACCTGGAAGTACGTTTAAGATTATTACACTTGCGACTGCTTTAGAGGAAAATTTGGTAGATTTGGAAAAAGAAAAATTTACTGATATGGGAAGTATTCAAGTTGAAAATGCACGTATTAAATGTTGGAAACATGGTGGACATGGAACGCAGAGTTTTTTGGAAGTGGTAGAAAATTCGTGCAACCCAGGATTTGTCGTTCTAGGGCAAAGAATTGGAAAAGAAAAATTATTTGATTATATCAAAAAATTTGGCTTTGGAGAAAAAACTGGAGTAGATTTAAACGGAGAAGGAAGTGGAATTTTATTTAATTTAGATAAAGTCGGTCCAGTTGAACTGGCAACTACTGCATTTGGGCAAGGTGTATCTGTTACTCCAATTCAACAAATTACTGCAGTGTCTGCTGCGATTAATGGAGGAACTTTATTGAAACCTTATATTGTAAAGAGTTTAAATGAACCAGAGACAAATACAATTATTAAAGAAACAAACTCTACTGTAGTACGTAAAGTTATTAGTGAACAGACGAGTGAAAAAGTCAGAATGGCACTAGAAAGTGTTGTTAGTAATGGGACAGGTGGAAATGCTTTTATAGAAGGATATCGAGTAGGGGGAAAAACAGGAACCGCTCAAAAAGTAAAAGATGGCAGATATATGGTTGGCAATTATATCGTTTCTTTTATGGGATTTTTGCCAGCTGATGACCCACAAATTGTGGTTTATATTGCGATTGATAATGCAAAAGGAATTACACAATATGGTGGAACAGTTGCGGCACCAATTGCTAGAAATGTATTACTAGATGCGATTAATGCTCTTGGAATCAAAAAAAGGTCAGGTGCAAGTGATAAAGAATACAAATATGGAGAAAAAAAATATGTAGAGGTTCCAAATGTAACTGGATTATCAGTGAAAGAAGCAATGACTCAATTAGGTAGTTTTAAAGTTGAATTTTCTGGAACTGGGGAAATGGTATCTTATCAATCTCCAGCAGCAGGTGAAAAGATTTATGAAGGTGAGACTGTTCGTTTGATGCTAGCAGAGTAGGAGGTATATAGATGCTCATATTAACGAAATCTATTTTTGCAATGATGATTGGATTTTTATTAGCTGCATTTTGTGGAATTTTCTTAATACCAATTTTAAAAAAATTGAAAGCAAGCCAATCTTTAAGTGTTTATTTGAGAGAGACACATTCTAAAAAAAGTGGGACTCCGACAATGGGTGGTTTTATCTTTATTTTGCCAACCGTTTTATCTATTTTATTGCTTTATTTGCTACATAAAATAGGATTTTCTTATAGTCTATCAATTGTTTTATTTACATTTTTGGGATATGCATTGATTGGATTTATTGATGATTATTTGATTATTGTAAAGCATAATAATAAAGGTTTAACAGAAAAGGCTAAAATGATATTACAATTGATTATTGCAGTTATTTTCTTTTATCTTTTTATGAAAGGTGGTAATGAGCCATTACTTTGGATTCATACACTTCATATTAAAATTCATATTGGCTGGTTATATGGAATTTTTATTTTGTTTATTTTAGTAGCTAGTAGTAATGCTGTAAATTTGACAGATGGTCTAGATGGATTAGCAGGGGGACTATCTGTAATTGCTTTTCTTGCGTTTGGTTTGATTTCTTGGAATACAGGGTGGTTGGAAGGATATGATTCATTAGCTTTGTTCTCTTTTATTTTGGTCGGTTCTTTATTAGGATTTTTAATATTTAATGTGAGTCCTGCAAAAATTTTTATGGGAGATACTGGGTCTTTAGCATTAGGAGCAACATTAGGTGCTTTAGCGATTTTAACGCGACATGAATTATTACTTGTTATTATTGGAATTGTATTTGTAATTGAAACTATTTCTTGCTTGATACAACGTGGTTATTATAAACTCACTCATAAACGAATATTTCCTATGACTCCAATACATCATACATTTGAAAAACTTGGTTGGAATGAAAGAGATATTGTAAAATTATTTTGGGTTATTGGTCTTTTTGGAGCTATGATAGCATTGGCTTTTGGGGTGTGGTTATAGTGAAAGAAAAAAAATTTAGTTTGTTATTATTTTTTAGCGTTTTAGCAGTTTCTATATTTGGCTTAATTATGATATATTCTGCTTCTTATATTTGGGCAGAGTATAAATTTCACGATTCTCTTAAATTTGTAAAAAACCAAGGATTGTTTTTTATCATTGGTGTAGTATTAATGATATTTATTAGTAGAATTGATTTTAGAATTTATCAAAAACATGCGAATAAAATTTTAGGACTTTGCATTTTATTATTGGTTTTAGTTTTAATTCCAGGAATAGGAACTGTGAGAAATGGGAGTCGGAGTTGGTTTGGAATTGGTTCTTTTGGAATTCAACCAAGTGAGTTTACAAAATTAGGGCTTATTATTTTTACTTCTAAATATTTGTGTAAAAATGAGAAAGATATGAAAAATATAAAAAAAGGTGTTCTTCCTATCTTAGGACTTACACTTTCTATATTTGGACTTATTATGTTACAACCAGATTTTGGTACAGGAACGATTATTGTTATGACGATTATTGGAATTTTGTTTGTTGGAGGAGTAAATTTTAAATTTTTCTTTAAAATTGGAATAGTAGGTGCAATAGGAATTATAGGATTAATTGCAGTTGCACCTTATCGGCTTGCAAGAATTTTGTCTTTTTTGGACCCATGGAAAGACCCATTAGGAAGTGGATTTCAAATTATTCAATCCTTGTATGCGATAGGTCCAGGTGGCCTATTTGGATTAGGATTTGGAAATTCCATACAAAAACATTTTTATTTACCTGAGCCACAAACCGATTTTATTTTTTCTATTATTAGTGAGGAATTTGGTTTTTTAGGGGTTTTGATTGTGACATCTTTATTTCTTTGTATTATTATTAATGGATTCCGAATTGCTCATGAGTCTTCAGATTTATTTGGAAAATATTTGGCATTTGGAATTGTTTTTCAGTTATCTTTTCAAGCAATTTTGAATTTGTGTGTTGTAGTAGGATTGATACCTGTTACTGGAGTAACATTACCATTTCTGTCATATGGTGGTTCTAGTTTGCTAATTACTTTATGTAGTATGGGTGTTGTTTTAAATATTTCTAGAAGTAAAAGTTGATAGTTGTTTGATTTTTATTGGAATTACTAGGTTTGTAATTTATAAATATATTATTACATGAAGTTTTAAGAAGAATCATTTTTGATGAATCATCGGTAAAGTGAATGACATATAAAAAAACAACTCTAATGGTTGTTTAAATGGGTTCTATAATAAATAGTGTTGGTGAAAAAATCTGACACTATTTTTAGGTAAACAAAAATGAGTCATATCAGAAACTTAT
>JAAWNF010000035.1 GCA_022798795.1 Bacilli bacterium | reverse complement strand
TAGAACAAATAATATAAATTTTGAGTTTGATAATGATAATTTGTTTAAATTATTATTAGAACAATTGAACTAAAGTATTCGTTATTCAACAAACTTTTGGGTCAAATAAGTTTATTACTATGGCTATTATGTTTAGCATTTTTGCTTTGTTTATTGGTAATTATATAAAAATTTATTTTATTTTTTTATAATAGAGCGAACATTTAAATGATAATTGTAGCTATCATAAAAGTTCATCTAAAGTATTGTAAAAAAGTGGAATTTATGATAGGATAGTAATGGTTTAAAAGACACATGGTCTGTTGGTGAAGTGGCTTAACACACCACCCTCTCAAGGTGGCATACGTGGGTTCGAATCCCATACAGACTACCAGATAAGAACAAACTCGAGTATTTTTCTCGAGTTTTCTAATATATTTTATTTTTATATCATATGTTTGTAGGAAAAGAAACTAATAAAAATATAGAATTTGTAACAATCAATTTATGAATGCTTTTATAGGGAGAAGAGGAATTTTAAAGATGTATAAAGAACAACGGAATTTTTTTAAATGGCAAATATTATCACGACTTCCAGAGGGAAGTATTTATGAAAGGGTAAAGGAAGGTATGAAATGGAAAGAACTTTCTAAAGATAATCCATTTTATTATATTTACTGGTTAGATTTAAATCGCTCTAATATTAAAAAATATGTATTAGGGACATATGGAACAAGTAATGCTGATTATCATTCTTTTATTAGCTGGCTAGATAAGAATTATGGGAACAGGGATTTTTATTGTATAAAAACTTCTTTTGGAGTCATTCAAATACCAAAGCCTAGTTTTCAAGATTACAAATGTTTTAAAGCAGAATTCTTAGATATTATTATGCCATATTTAGTATCTAAAAATGATAAATTACCTTTTTTAGAGGGACCCTATGAATTTCAAGATGTTATGTTAACGGGTGGGGATATAGTATTAGATTTGGGTGCTAATTATGGATTGTTTTCTAGTGTGGCACTTGCAAAGGGATGCGAGGTTTATGCATTTGAGCCAACTACTAGTGTGAGAGAATCTTACTTGAAAAAAATAGCAGAAGAGAATTCTAATATGAAAGTTTTTGAGGAAGCAGTTTCAAATAAAGTGGGACAATCGATGTTTGAATTGAATACAGTAAATTCGTGTAATAAATTACAATCAAATCCTACGAAAAAGTTGGTGGTTCCTGTTATGACAACCACTGTAGATGAGTTTGTTTCTGAACAAAAAATAAGTCATGTTGATTTTATCAAAGCAGATATTGAAGGTGCAGAGAGACTTATGTTAGAAGGGGCTAAAAGAACTATTCAAGAATTTGCACCAAAATTATCTATTTGTTATTATCATAAAATAGACGATTTAAAAGTATTACGAAGAATGATAGAGGAAGCAAATCCCAATTATGACATTCATGTACAGTATCGTAAAATTTATGCGAAAGATAGAAGGAAATAATACTATGAAAAAAGTATATGAAGAATTAGAAAAGTATCAAATTCCATATAAGAAGGTAGAACATGAAGCTGTTTTTACAGTAGAACAATCACAAAAAATAAAGAAAAAAATAGAAGGAATAGGATGTAAAAATTTATTTTTAAAGGATTCCAAGAAAAATTATTATTTAATTATTTTGGATGACCAAAGTCATATTTCTTTGAAAGATATTGCTTCTAAAATTGGCTCAAAACGTCTAAGTTTTGCTTCTTCAGATGAACTGTTACAAATACTTGGGCTATCTCCAGGTTCTGTTACTCCATTTGGAATTTTAAATGATGAAGAAAATCAATGTTTGATTATTATTGAAAACACTTTAGAAAATAAGAATTTGTTGTTTCATCCAAATACAAATACAGCAACAATTTCCATTTTATATGATGACTTTATCAAATTTTTAAAATTAAAAAAACACGAATATAAAATATTAAAATAAAAGAGGAAAATATAGAATATTTCTGTTGTTTCGTCTTTTTTTATGGTACAATTTTAGTGGTGATAATAATGATATATTTAGACTATTCAGCAACCACTCCAGTTGAGGAACAAGTATTAGAAAGTTATGTAAAAGCTTGCAAAAATTTTATTGGAAATCCCAATTCTTTGCATCGATTGGGAGTAGAGGCAAACACATTGATTGAAGATGCAACAAAACAAGTAGCTTCTCTTTTAAAAGTAAAACCAAGTGAAGTTATTTATACAAGTGGTTCCTCTGAATCCAATAATACTGCTATCAAAGGGATAGCTTTTAAATATCAAAATCGTGGGAAGCATATTATTGCAACAGAATTAGAACATTCTTCTGTCATAGCTCCTTTACAATATTTAACAAATTTGGGATTTGAAGTTGATTTTGTAAAATTAAATGCAATTGGAGAAATTGATTTAGAACATTTAAAGTCTTTACTGCGAGAGGATACAATTTTAGTGACAATGGCTTCAGTAAGCAGTGAAATAGGAATCCTTCAGCCAATAGAAGAAGTTGGAAAATTATTAAAATCTTATCCCAAATGTTTATTTCATGTAGATATGACGCAAAGTATTGGAAAAGTGAATATATCTTTAGAAAATATAGATTTAATTAGTTTGTCGGCACATAAATTTTATGGGATGAAAGGAATTGGTGTATTAATAAAAAAAGAGGGGATTTCTTTTGACCCTTTGATTCATGGTGGAAAAAGTACTACCGTTTATAGAAGTGGAACACCTGCTTTGCCACTTATTGTTTCATTATCAAAGGCACTTCGTTTGTCACTTGAAAATTTGGAAGAAAAACAAGAAGAAGTAAAAAGACTTAATTTTTATTTAAGAGAGGAATTAAATAAAATAGAGGGAATACATATCAATAGTAGTAATTGTGCAATACCACATATATTAAACTTTAGTGTTCCAGGAATCAGACCAGAAACTTTACAGCATGCATTGGAAGAAAAAAATATTTTTATTTCTACTCAAACTGCTTGTTCTAAAGGTGGAAGTCCTTCTACTGCGGTAATGGCAGTGACTCATAATGAAGATTATGCAGTAAGTAGTTTACGTGTTAGTATTTCTCATAAAACAACTAAGCATGAGCTTTCTTTGTTTGTTGAAACTTTAAAAGAAGTTTTAGAAAGGTTGAAGTTTACTCATGAACGAATTGAAAAAAATAGCAGAAGTTAAAAATTTTGAATGTGTTTCTTCTTGTACTTTTAAAGAGGAAGTTATTACAGAGTTTCATCATTATATTGAATTTCAAAATTGTATGTTTGAAAAAGTTACATTTGCAGGAAATTTTGAAGGCATTCAATTTCAGAATGTATGTTTTAAAGAATGCCGTTTTTCTAATTCTAATTTTTATGGTTCCAGTTTTATCAAAACTACATTAGAAAGTTGTAACTTAACAGGAATAAATATGAGTGGAAGTACTTTGATAGATGTGACGATTTCTAATTCTAAAGCAAACTACAGCAATTTTTCTGATGGTACTTTGAAGCATGTGATATTAAAAGAAAATGATTTTAGTGAAACCGGTTTTTCTAATGTAAGATTAGAACGAGTATCTTTTCTCAAAAATCAATTTATGAAAGCTGATTTTCATAATACATCTTTAAATCAAATTGATTTTAGAAGTAATGAGATAGAGGGAATTACTGTGAATTTGCCTGATTTAGCAGGAGCGATAGTAACACCCAATCAAGCAGTCTGTTTTTTTCCATTATTGGGGCTAGTTGTTAAGGAGGAAAACTCATGAAAGTAATTGAAATTAGTGCGATTTGGTGTAGTAGTTGTTTGATAATGAAAAAAGTTTGGAAAAATGCCAAACAGAATTTTGAAAATTTGGAATGGATAGAGTATGATTTGGATTTTGATTCAGAAGTAAAATCTTATCAAGTTGGTGCAACATTACCAGTTCTTATTTTTGAAAAAGAGGGAATGGAAACATCTCGATTGGTTGGAGAGAAAACGATGGAGGAGGTCTTTAAATGGTTAGAAGAAAATATTTCGGCATAGTTTTTTCTCTTGTCACTTTCTTTTTCATTTGCTTTTCAGTTTTTCCAAATGATATTGAGGCATTGGAAAAAGTGAAGCTTTATTTGTTTTATTCTGATAGTTGTCCACATTGTGCAGCAGAAAAGGAGTATTTAAGTACTCTTCAAAAGAAGCATTCTAATCTAGAAATTGAACTATTAGAAGTTACAAAAAAAATCGAAAATTCAGATTTGTTAGATAAAGTAAAACAAACTTTAGGAACAGAAAATAATTATGTTCCGTATACTGTAATTGGAAAAATAGGTCTTACTGGTTATAATGATAATGTAGCAAGACAAATAGAACATTTTATAGAAAAGTATTCTTATGAAAAAAGTATTGATATCGTAGAAGCAGTTAAAAATGGAGAATTGGTTTCTAATGAGGAAAATATGGAAACAGAACTCGAAAAAGAGATAGAAGAAGAAAAAATACCAATTGTTGTTCCAATTTTGGGAGAAATTAATCCAAAGCAGGTTTCTTTGCCATTGCTTGCAATTATTATAGGATTTATTGATGGGTTTAATCCTTGTGCTATGTGGGTTTTGTTGTTTTTAATAGGAGTTTTGGTGGGAATGAAAGACCGTAAAAGAATGTGGGTCTTAGGATTTACGTTTTTGATTACTTCTGCACTTATTTATCTATTATTTATGGTTTCTTGGTTAAAAATTGCAGTTTCAATTAGTTCTGTTCTTTGGATACAAAAAGTGATTGCGTTGATTGCTTTTTTGGCAGGGATATGGAATCTTTATAGTTTTATGAAAACAAAGGAAGTTGGGTGCTTGATAGTAAAAGAAGCTAAGCGAAAGAAAACGCTATCTCAAATTAGAAAGATTACTACAGAGCAAAAATTTGTATTTGCTTTTTTAGGAGTAATCGTTTTGGCAATTTCAGTAAATTTTGTTGAATTGGCTTGTTCGGCTGGATTTCCGCTAATTTTTACTCAGATATTAGCGCTCAATAATTTGACTAATATAGAATATATTTTTTATATCATTTTTTATATTTTCTTTTTTTTAATTGATGATTTGTTTGTTTTTTTTATTGCAATGTTTACTATGAAAATAACAAGTGTTTCTAATAAATATGCGAGATATTCTCATTTAGTAGGTGGTGCGATTATGATATTGATAGGATTACTTTTATTTTTTAAACCAGAATGGTTAATGTTGGAGTTTTTATAAGAACTCTTTTTTTCTTTGATAGAAACTGTTATAATAAAAGTGTTAGGAGGTTTTATAAATATGAGAAAAATAGAGATGACAGAAACAGAAGCACAAGCTTTAAAAGTGGAGTTGAAAGAGTTAGAAGCACAAATTCTTCATGCAAGAGGAGAACATGGAATTGCAACTAGAGAAGAAGGAGGGTTGTTTAATAATTCCGCTAGTCAGGTGATTTTTCAAGATATTGCACGTTGGGAAGCGATGGCAGCTTCAATAAGAGAAAAATTACACAGAGCAACGATTATTAAAACAGGTTCTTCGTTAGATGAATTAAGTGTAGATATCGAAGATATTGTGCAAACAGAAATTACATATGAAGGGGAAGAACCTAGAAAAATGAAGTTTCAAATTGGTGGCACTATGAAACTTTCTGATGTGATAAATGTCACGTATTCTTCACCAATTGGAAAAGCGTTATATGGGAAAAAAGTTGGAGAAGAATTTTGCTTAGTAAAACCTGCAGGAAGTCGTGTTAGTGCAGCAAAGGGAGTTATTTTAGGACTTGTAAAAGCAACCGATTTGGAATCCAGTATGGGAGAAATTGAATCTAAAAAACCATATACTTTAGAAAAGCATTCTTAGGAATGTTTTTTTTGATATATCATATATTGTCATAGGAGGTTTGTTTTATGAAAAAATTAAAACCATTTATTTTTCCGCTCATTTTAATTGGTTCTGTACTAATCGGTTCACTAGTTGGAGTTATTTTTAAGGAAGATGCAACTGTTTTAAAACCATTTGGAGAAATATTTTTAAATTTAATGTATACACTGGTTGTTCCACTTGTTTTTTTCACAATTTCATCATCAATTGCCAATATGGTGAATATGAAACGATTGGGACATATTTTAAAATATTTATTTGTAACATTTTTGTTTACTAGTTTTGTAGCAGCTGTGTTAATGTTAGTAGTATCTTTGATTATTGACCCAGTAGGTGGAGCAAGTATTCCTTTTGTTTCTGAAGGGCAAGAAACTGTTGATATTGGAAGCAAAATTGTAGAAATGATTACTGTTACTGATTTTGCGTCATTGCTGTCTAAAGACCATATGTTACCACTTATTATCTTTTCTATTATTTTTGGTATTAGTATTAGTTTGCTTGGAAAAGAAGGAAAGAAAATTGCATCTGGATTAGAAACTTTATCTAAAATTATGATGAAATTCATTCGTATTATTATGTACTATGCTCCAATTGGATTAGGTGCCTATTTTGCCTCTTTGGTTGGAGAGTTTGGTCCTAACTTACTTGGAAGTTATGCTAGAAGTATGGCTTTATATTATGGGATGTGCATTTTGTATTTCTTTCTTATGTATACACTATATGCTTATTTTTCTCATAAAAAGAAAGGAATTAAACAATTTTATAAAAATGCCTTTGCACCAGCTCTTACATCTTTGGCAACACAATCTTCATTAGCTAGCTTACCTTCTAATTTAGAAGCAGCGGAGCGTATGGGGGTTCCAAAAGATATTCGAGAAATTTGTATGCCAATAGGAGCGACTATGCATATGGAAGGTTCTAGTATGGCAGCTATTTTAAAAATTGTATTTTTATTTGGAATTTTTGGGGTTCCATTTACTGGAATTGATACCTATTTCATTGCTCTTTTAATTGCTGTTTTAAGTGGGGTAGTAATGTCTGGAATTCCAGGTGGAGGTCTTATTGGAGAAATGCTTATTGTTAGTCTTTATAATTTTCCAGCAAGTGCTTTTCCGATTATTGCAACAATTGCTTGGCTTGTAGACCCACCAGCTACTTGTTTAAATGTAACAGGTGACATTACTTCTTCTATGTTAGTCACTAAAATGGTTGATGGAAAAGAATGGATAAAAGAATAACTTGCGTAACTCTTTAAAATATGCTATAATGAAGGATAGCGTGTCAAAAAGGGGGACAAATGAAAGAGAAAACATTGATATTGTTGGATGGAGATTATATAGATTATAAAGGTCAGGAAACAAAATATTCTAAAATACTTGGTATTTTAGATTTAGAGACGGGAATTTTTAAAGGAATTGAACTTTTGAGTAATGATTGTGATATTAGAGATTATAATGCATTTTTGTATTATCTTTATCAAAGTTTTCGAATGTCACATAATTTTTCATTAATTGCAGGATATTACGATGGAAAATCATTACAGTATCGAAATTTATTATTGGATAAAACAATTACTTTCGGGGAGTTTGAATTAAGGGAAAATGAGCATTGTTTGGTAGGCAGAGAAAAAATATCAAATAATGGAAGGCTTACAAGAAATTTAAATCGACCTGTTAATCATTACCAAGCGATTGTGCTCTCTCCTCAATTTTTAGATGTACAAGGTAAAATCAATTTTGTAAACTATTTTACTTATTTATATGAAATTATAGAAGGAATATTGATGAAAGAAAGTTGTAATTCTACTTGGAAAGGAATTCAAATTTCAATGGAAAATCTGGCTCCAAAAATAGAAAAAAAAGTTTATATGCTTACTCCTTGTACAGATGAAGTAAAATAGTAAAGGAAAGTGTTTCACTTTCTTTTTTGTCCCAATTGACATTAGCATAAAGAAAGGACTGATAAAAATGGAACAACAAGTTGTAGTATTAAATGGAATTATTTATGATTATTGTGAAAAAATGAAATTTTATAAAATGTTAGGTGTATTAGACGGAGATACAGGAATGTTTCGAGGAATAGAATTTTTATCTGATTCATTAGAAAGTAAAAGTATAAAGGAAAAGCTTGCAGAAATGGACCCAGCTTTGGTAAATGCAACTACAGGATTTATAGAAGAGCAACAAATCGGTTATTATACATTAGATATGGGGGCAGGGGTTGCTTGTTATACTCAATTAGAGCCATCTGGAAATGACTCTCTTCATGGCAAAGTTCAAGTAGAAAGAATACTTACTGAAAAAACAGAATCTAAGTTTAAGACATCATCAGCATTAGAATATTGTAAAGATGAGGAACTCCTGGCTCTTTTATCAAGAATATTTTCTTCACAACAACCAAATTTCCTATGGAATCAACTTCAAGAAAGTATTACACAAAAAAGAAAATCACAAAAAGTAAAAGTATTAAATGCATAAAAGAAGAGTTTTCTTCTTTTTTTTGAGGTGTAAATATTGACGAACAAATGTATTCTATGATATACTATTTTAATATAGAAGGTGAGTATATGATTCCACTAGAGTATATAAAACAAAAAAAAAGTATTATTATAACTCCATCTAATTATAAGATGGAGTTATTAAAAAAATTATCAAAGGAGCCTTGCTTTTATCAAGTCCAGTTTTTGACGTTATCAGAATTAAGAAATCTGTTATTCTATGAATATCATCCCGAAGCGTTATTAAAGCTTTGTCAAAATTTCAATTTGATTCCTGATAATGGAGCGATTATGCTAGAAGCAATGTATAGTATTACAAAAGCAGAGCAAGACTCAGATTTATATCAAAAAAAGGAATGGTTGAAAGAGCAAAACTTGCTTATTTATCACCCTGCTTTTATAGAACAACTCAAAAAGTCTAGTGTATTTATTTATGGATATGATGATTATGAAATGAAACCGTTTCTTTTTCTTTTAAATATTTATACCAAGGTAGAATATTTGGAAGAAAGGAAAGAACAATATATTCCTATGGTTACAGAATATGAGACATTAGAAGAAGAAGTAGTAGGGGTCGCAGAACAAATTTCTTATTTGTTAAAAGAAGGAATTTCTACTAATCAAATTTATATAGGAACTTTAAATAATGATTATAGAAGTGTTTTATCAAAAATATTTCATCAATTTCATATTCCTTTGCAACTGGATACGATTCATTCATTATTTGAATATAAAATGGTTCAAGAGTTTTTAAAGAGCATTCCTTATGGAACAGCTTTAAAAGAATTTCCCAATTTGATAGCAGAATTGGAAAATAAATATTCAAAAGCAAATCCTTTTTATGCTCAAATTTATGAAAGTCTTATTTCTATCATCAATAAGTATTATCATACATCAAGAACGTTTTCTGAAATTTATGATATTTTTATTTATGAATTAAAAAAAGCTTCTGTAAGAGGGGAAAATTATTATGATGTTATAAAAGAAGTTGACTTTAAAACAACTCTATTTCATGAAAATGATTATATTTTTTTGTTAGGTGTTAATTTGGGAGAATTTCCTACTATCTATGAAGATACTGAATACTTTAGTGACCAGCAAAAACGACTTTTAGCGCTTTCTACCTCTTTAGAAAAAACATTAGGAGAAGAGCAAAAGATTATGAAAAAGATAGAATCTTTGCCTCATGTATTTCTTAGCTACAAGAAAAAAAGTCCTTTTAAAGAATATTTAAGGGCCACCTTTTTAGAACATTATGAAATAAAAAGAGGAGAATATCATTATAGCAATCAAAATTATAATACATATCTTTTAAATGCTGCTATGGATGAATTTATTAATTTTAATCACAAAACGGAAAATTTAATTTGTCGTTATGGACTAGAGACTATTTATTATGGAAACTATGACAATCAATTTACTGGAATCTCCAAATCTTTGTTTGAAAAGTTTGTTCCTTATGTTGTCCTATCTTATACTAGTATGCAGAAATTTTTTGAATGTCCATTTAAATATTATATTGGTTCTATTTTAAAAATCGTGCCTCCTTTTATAGAAAGTACTAGTTTAATGGTTGGTAATTTGTTTCACTCTATTTTAGAGAGGTACTTTAGAAAAGAGAAAGAGTTAGATACTATTATCGAAGAAGAATTGTCCTATATTGAGATTGTTCCAAAAGAAAAGAGAGCGTTTTATTTCCAGAAATATGAACAGGAAATAAGAAGGTTGATTCAGATTATGGATATTCAGCTTACTCATTCAGAATTTCAACCAACTTATTTTGAAGAAACAATGGAATGGACAGAAAGTAAAAATATTACGTTTAAAATATTTGGAAAAATTGATAAGATTATGACGGTAGATGACGGTCAAAATTCTTATGTTATTGTAGTAGATTATAAAACGGGATTTGCGACTAGTGATTTGTCTAAGGTCATTTATGGTATGAATATGCAATTGCTTCTATATTTATATTTGATTTCAAAAGATAAAAAATTTCAAAATTATAAAGTGGGTGGAGCCTATATTGAGTCTATAGCAGCTACTGTTCCTAATTATGTAGAAGGAAAGACATTAGATGAATTATTGTGGGAGCAAAGTAAATTAGATGGTATTAGTTTGAAAAGGAAAGAGTTTATTAGTAGATTAGATACCCACTATGAAATTTCAAGTTATATCAAAGGTGTTAGGGTTAAAAAAGATGGAGAATTCTATGCTTCAAATCGTCTACTTGAAGAGGATATACTCAGGGAATTATTAAAAATTGTAGAAAGTAATATTAAGGAAGTAGAAAAAGCAGTGGAGAGTGCTGATTTTAAAATAGCGCCTAAAAAATTTTCGAGTGAATTTAATGAACAGATAAGCAGTTGTAATTATTGTCCCTATCGTGATATCTGTTATTTAAAACCAAACAATGTGGTTCGATTAAAAGAATATAAAGACTTAGAGTTTTTAGGAGGTGAAAAAAATGATACCAGTAAAACCTGCAGAAACGACCTGGACTGATGAGCAGTGGGAGGCAATCTATAAAGAGGGAAGCAATATTATTGTAAGTGCAGGTGCAGGAAGTGGAAAAACTGCTGTTTTAACGGAACGAATTATTGAAAAATTGAAAAGTGGAGTTTCTATTTCCTCTTTGGTTGTTTTAACCTTTACAAAAGCAGCAGCATTTGAGATGAAAACAAGAGTTAGAAAAAAGATAAAAAAAGAGATAGAAAAGGGAAATTTAGATTTAGAAAAAGAATTAGAAAAAATAGATAGTGCTTCGATTACAACATTTGATAGTTATAGTTTATCACTTGTAAAAAAATATCATTATTTATTAGGAATAAAAAAAGATATTGGAATTGCTGATAATATTGTGCTAGGAATGAAAAAAAGGGAATTCATAGATGAGGTATTTGATTCTTTTTATCAGAAAAAAGATTCTGGATTCTTAAAATTATTGGATACATTTACGATTAAAGATGATGATAAAATCAAAAATGTATGTTTGAAACTAAACGATTCTTTAGAATCTATTGTTCATAAAAAAGAATATTTAGATACTTATTTAACTCGATATTATGAAACTAGTTTTGTAGAAGATAGAATAAAAGAGTATGAACGAATCTTAAATCAGGAAAAAGAGGAAATTTTAGATTTATTGACAGAGCTAAAAAGGAATGCGAATCATCCTGTCTCTGTAGAGTTTGTTTTACGAATTCAAGAAATTTTAGAATCTTTATACGCTTGCGCTAATTATGATGATTATAGAATCATATCCTCGTTATCCATTCCGGCTTTCACTAGAAGCAAAAAAATAGACGGGCAAGAACTTTTGGAAATGAAAGAGATTTATGATGAATTGAAAGAACATTTTATACGTTTCAAAGAGCTTTGTGTTTATGAAGATAGAGCTTCTTTAAAAAATTCTATTTTTGAAACTAGGGAAACGGTTGAAACTTTAATTGCTATTTTGAAAGAATTTGATAGAAAATTGCTAGATTATAAAATGAAAGAAAGTTTATATGAATTTTCGGATATTGGAAGACTTGCTATTACACTTTTAGAAAGCTATCCACTGATAGCAGAACAAATAAAAAAAGAGACTAGTGAAATTATGATTGACGAGTATCAAGATACCAATGATATTGGAGATTATTTTATTTCTTTAATTGCAAATCATAATGTGTATATGGTAGGAGATATAAAGCAGTCTATTTATCGATTCAGAAATGCTAATCCAAATATTTTTATGGATAAATATAGTCGCTATAGCGTTCACCAGGATGGAGAAAAAATTGATTTAAATAAGAATTTTCGTTCTAGAAGAGAAGTTTTGGATGACATTAATTTTTTGTTTGAAAAGTTTATGGATGAAGAAATAGGTGGAGCCAATTATAAGTTAGGTCATGCAATGATATTTGGCAATAAAGAATATGAAAAAGAAGGTAAAACTGTTCAGAATTATCATTTTGAAATATTAGATTATGAGTATAAAAAAACAGAATATGCCAAGAGTTTTCGAACAGAAGAAATAGAAGCTTTTATTATAGCGAATGATATTCAAAATAAGATAGAAAGCCATTATAAAGTTTATGATAAAGATAAACATGAATTAAGAGATATTGTTTATAATGACTTTTCAATATTATTAGACCGTAAGACTTCATTTGATTTATATAAGAAAATATTTACGTATTTGGGAGTTCCTTTATTGGTACATAAAGATGAAGAATTTGTTTATTCAGATGAGGTTTTTGTTATCACAAATATTATGAAATGGATACATTCTATATTAGATTTCAATTATGCAAAAGACCATTTACAATATGCAGTAATGAGTATTTCTAGGTCATTCCTTTCAAAAATAGAAGATGAAAAATTGTTCGAATTTTTTATGGAATACAAAGAAAATTTTGTAGAAGGTCTCAATGGCTCTTCTTCTCCTGTTTGTGAATTACATAAGAAAATGCAATTGTTAGCAGAGTATTCTTTGACTCATACTCTGTCTGAATTATTAGAACAAGTGTATCAAGTATTTAATATATATCAGGCAATATTGAACTTACAAAATATTGAACTTTTAAGTATTAAATTAGACTATCTATTGGATGTCTCTAGGAATTTAGAAAAAATGGGATATCAAATATTTGATTTTATCAATTATTTGGAAGAGGCAATGAAAGGCAATACAGATGTTACTTTTAGTAGAAATCAAGAGGCTGATAGCAATTCTGTAAATTTGATGAGTATACATAAGTCAAAAGGATTAGAATATCATATTTGTTATTATGCTGGACTTCAAAAAAATTTCTCTAAGGCTGATTTAAAAGAAAAATTTTTATTTGACCAAAAATTAGGGTTTATTGTTCCACATTTTGAGGAAGGAATTAGGGAAAATTTTTATAAGGAACTATTAAAAGAAGAATGGAATAAAGAAGACATTTCAGAACGAATTAGAGTTTTTTATGTTGCACTTTCTAGAGCCAAAGAAAAAATGATTTTTGTAACGAACTTGAGTGATAAAGAGTCTACTAGTTTTCATGATTTTGTAGATTCTAAGATTCGACTAAAATACAAAAGCTTTTATGATATTCTACTATCCGTTAAATCAAAGTTAAAACCATATATTGTACCTTATTCATTAGATACTCTCTTGCTAACCAAAAACTATGAACAATTAAAAGAAACAAATTATGAATCTTTGCTAGAAAAGTCTAATTGTAAAACAAATTATATCAGTCTTGATATATTAAAAAGAGAACTAGAAGAAAAAAGTTTTTCAAGTAGTTATCACATTGTTGATTCAAATGAACAAAATAGATTAAGTCTTGGGATTCGATTACATGAATGTCTTCAATATATAGACTATAATAATATAGAGGAAAGTTTAAATAAAATGAATTTGTCAGATTTTGAATATCAAAAGTTAAAATCATTTTATTTAAACTTTCCTCTATATTATTATAGTCTAT
>JAAWNF010000034.1 GCA_022798795.1 Bacilli bacterium | reverse complement strand
AATACAATATTAAAAGAAAAAGAGAACTATGGAAAAAGTAATATCGGTGCAAAAGAAAAAGTCAATGTTGAATTTGTTAGTGCCAATCCAACTGGTATTTTGCATTTAGGTCATGCAAGAGGAGCTAGTTATGGAGATTCTTTATCTCGTATTTTATCATTTGCTGGATATGATGTTACAAGAGAGTATTATATTAATGATGCAGGCAATCAAATTCATAATTTAGAACTTTCTATTTTAGGACGTTATGAGGAAGTTTGTGGAAGACCTTCTACACTTCCAGAAGATGGATATCATGGCAAAGAAATTATTGAAATAGCAGAAAAATTGAAACAAGAATATGGAGAAGATGGTATTGATAATGAGGTTGTAAAACAGAAAGGTCTTGAATATTTACTTGGAAATATTCAGAATGATTTAGATAATTTTCGAGTTTCTTTTGATATTTGGAGTAGTGAAAAAAGTATCTATGAGCGAGGCTTGGTAGAGCAGACTAAGAATGATTTGATAAAAAATGGATATACTTATGAGAGTGAAGGTGCATTGTGGCTTAAAACAACGCTTTTTAGAGATGAAAAAGACCGTGTAATTGTAAAAGCAGATGGAACAAATACTTATTTACTACCAGACATTGCTTATCATAAAGATAAATATAGTAGAGGTTATGATAAGCTAATTGATATATTTGGAGCAGACCACCATGGATATATAGCGAGACTAAAAGCTTCTCTTGCTATGCTTGGAGAAAAACCAGAAAAATTAGATATTGAAATCTTACAAATGGTTCGTTTAGTAAGAGGAAAAGAAGAAATTAAGATGAGTAAAAGAACAGGAAATGCAGTAACGATTAATGAACTGGTGGAAGAAGTTGGATTAAATGCAACGAGATATTTTTTTGCAGCACGTTCTATTGATACTCAAATGGATTTTGATTTAGAGCTTGCTACAAAGCAAAGTAATGATAATCCTGTTTATTATGTAGAATATGCTCATGCTAGAATTTGTTCAATATTAGCTG
This sequence comes from Bacilli bacterium, assembly GCA_022798795.1. Lineage (GTDB taxonomy): Bacteria > Bacillota_I > Bacilli_A > RF39 > UBA660 > MGBC102946. The sequence continues at coordinate 13,376 of JAAWNF010000034.1, read as the reverse complement.
ATTATAAAGGGGATAAAAAAGATGTAAAAAAATATCAGACAATCACTTCGTCTTATGCAATGGAATTACTTTCTCATTTGTATGAATTCCAGAATATTGTAGAAGTAGCTGCTAAAAAAAGAGCACCTCATATGATTGTAAATTATGTTTATGAATTAGCAACTTTATTTCATTCCTTTTATGCTCATGAGAAAATTTTAACAGATGACATATATTATACAAATGAAAGAGTTCATATGATTGAGGCGACTCTCATTGTGATTAGAAATGCTTTGACTTTAATTGGAGTTGAAGCGAGAAATAAAATGTAGGAGGAACTTTTATGAAATTAAAAGATATGCCAAGGGCAGAATTAGAAATATTATCATATACTGATTTAACTTATATGTTATTAAAAGAAAATAAAAAGCCTATGAATACACCAAGTATTTTTAGAGAAATTTGTAATTTATTAGGTTATACTGATGAAGACTATGCAAGTCGTATAGGAGATTATTATACATCTCTTACAATTGATAAACGTTTTGTTTTGTTAGAAAATGCAGAATGGGATATTAGAGACCATCATTCTGTGGAATTGGTTTTAGATGATGAAGATGATGAAGATTCAGTTGAAGAAGAAACAGAAGAGGAAGAAGAAGATGTTGTAGAGGAAGAGACTGAAGAAGAAGATATAGATGCTATTATTGAAGATGATGATTTAGATGATGGTGATGATGATTTAGAAGATTTATCTTTGGTTGATGAGGATGATATGGAAGAAGAAAGTGACTAAATAAAACTTTCTTTTTTATATTATGGTATAATAATGTAAAAAATCAGTTTTATTTTTATAATTCAGTATATCAAAATGCCATATTTTATTTGCGTAATAGAATAAAATATAGTATAATTCTTATGTTATAGAAAGAGGCGAATATTATGATAGAAAGACTTATGGCGATAGAAGAACGTTATCAAGCTTTGACAGAAGAACTTATAAAACCAGAAGTTATTTCCAATATAAAACAAACGTTAGCCTTAACACGAGAACAATCTTCATTAAAAGATGCATATGAGGCCTATCAACAATATAAAAAATTAATGAGTGATTTAGAAGCAGCGAAAGAAATGAGTAAAGACCCAGAATTGGGAGAATTTGCAAAAGAAGAGCAAGTAACATTAGAAAATGAACTTGAAAAATTGAATGCAGAATTGGAAATTTTATTGTTACCAAAAGATGAAAATGATGGGAAAAATGTAATTGTTGAAATTCGAGGAGCAGCAGGTGGAGATGAAGCGAATATTTTTGCTGGCGATTTATATAGAATGTATACGAAATATTCAGAAAAATTAGGATGGAGAATTGAAATATTAAATTCTGAAGATTCTGAAGCAGGAGGTTTTTCTCAGATTGAATTTATGGTAAAAGGAGAGAATGTTTATTCAAAATTAAAATATGAGAGTGGTGCACATCGGGTTCAGAGAGTTCCTGAGACAGAGACGCAAGGAAGAGTGCATACTTCAACTGCGACAGTATTAGTGATGCCAGAAGCTGAAGAAGTAGATTTTGAATTAGATATGAATGAAGTTAGGGTTGACATTACTAGAAGTAGTGGTTGTGGCGGTCAAGGAGTTAATACAACCGATAGTGCAGTAAGACTTACTCATATTCCAACAGGGCTTGTTGTTTATTCACAAACAGAAAGAAGTCAAATTAAAAATAAAGAAAAAGCAATTAAAATTTTACAAACAAGGCTTTTTGACTTAAAGTTAAGAGAACAAGAGCAAGAAATTGGAGCAGAAAGAAGAAGTAAAATAGGAACTGGAGACCGCTCTGAAAAAATCAGAACTTATAATTATCCACAAAATCGTGTAACTGACCATCGTATTGGATATACAACAAATTCTTTAGATAGAGTTATGGATGGAGATTTAGATAAAATTATAGAAGCTTTAATTACTGAAGACCAGGCTCGAAAATTAAAGGGGGAAAACTAGTCTTAAGCTAGTTTTTTTAATATGACAGATTTAGAATATTTAAAAAGATATTATGATGGAAATTTAGAAGAAGCGGAAAGACGTTTACAAAATGGAGAACCTGTTCAATATATTGTTGGGAATGTAGATTTTTATGGATATTGTTTTGAGGTGAATAGAAATGTTTTAATCCCTCGATTTGAAACAGAAGAATTAGTAGAAAAAACCATTGAAAAGTGCAAAAAAAAGTTTGTCTCTAAAATAGATATTGTTGATATAGGAACAGGAAGTGGTTGTATTGCCATTACATTAAAAAAAGAGATTTCTTCTAATATAACTGCTGTAGATATTTCAAAAGAAGCAATAGAAGTAGCGAAAAAAAATGCACAAAATAGTCAAGTGGAAATTGAATTTTTACATGGAAATTTATTAGAGCAACTTACAAAAAAATATGATGTTTTAATTAGCAATCCTCCCTATATAGATAGAAAAGAAAAAATTATGGAAATTGTCAAACAAAATGAACCAGAAATTGCGCTTTATGCAGAGCATCATGGTTTATACTGTTATGAAGAAATTTTAAAAAATGCTTCTAAAATTATGAAAGACAAATATTTATTAGCATTTGAAATAGGAAGCATGCAGGGAGATTATTTGAAAACTTATGCAAGAAAGTATTTTCCAGAAGCTACAATTACTGTGGAAAGAGATTTACAGGGGAGAGTTCGCTTTTTATTTATTGATAAGGACTAATTTGGTTTACATTTTAGTCTTTTCTTTTTTTAAAAATGATTGAATTTTAAAATTAGGTTTTGTTATAATGAAACTAGGAGATGATAAAGTTGATTAAATTTATACAATATGGATGCGGAAAAATGAGCATCTACACAGTTAAATACGCATTAGAATGTGGAATGGAATTGGTAGGAGCAGTGGATATGAATCCAGATTTAATACAAACTGATTTTCATGGAGTTACAATATCAGCACCAACTAATTTTGAAAATTTATTAAAAGAAACAAATCCAGATATTGTTATTGTAGAAACGATGAGTTTATTGAGCGATTTAGAAGAAGTGCTTACAATTTGTGCATCAAATGGAGTGAATGCAATCACTACTTGTGAAGAAGCATTTTATCCAAACGTTTCAAATCCAAATTTAACAAAAAAGATTGATGATTTAGCAAAGCAAAATAATTGCACGATTACAGGAACTGGATATCAAGATGCATTTTGGGGGAATTTAATTACAACAATTGCAGGTGCAACACATGGTATTACCAAAATTAAGGGTTCTTCCTCTTATAACGTAGAAGACTATGGAATTGCGTTAGCAGAAGTTCATGGAGCTGGATTATCATTAGAAGAATTTGATAAAAAAATAGCAAGTGCTGATAAAATAAGTAAAGAAGAAAGGCAAAATCTTATTAATTCTGGGAAATATACACCATCATATATGTGGAATGTAGTGCCATGGTTGGCAGATAAGATGCATTTGCATTTAACAGATATGACTCAAACTTGTGTTTCGTTAACTCATGAGAATGATATTGAATCTTCTACTTTAGGTATGACAGTAAAAGCTGGTATGGCGACAGGAATGTCAGCAATTGTAACAGGAACAACAGAAGAAGGTATTACAATAGAAGCAGAATGTATTGGAAAGGTGTATGCACCTGGGGAAGTTGATACAAATGATTGGACAGTCATTGGCGATTCTAGTACTAGATTTGTTGTTAGTGAACCAGATACGGTAAGACTTACATGTGCAACAATTGTAAATCGTATTCCAGATGTAATTGCATCAGCACCAGGATTTGTTCCAACTTCTAGAATGGGAGAATTAAAATATTTAAAATAATTATTTAAAACATGTATTTTATAGAAATATATGTTTTTTTCTATTTTTTATCATTTAAAAATATGATAAACTATAATAGAAATTAGTAGTTGGGAGAAATATATGAATGGGAAATATGCAGTTCAAATAAATAATATTTGTCAAGTTGTTTCATTGAAAGGAAAGAGGAAGAAAATTTTATCTGATTTAAGTTTATCTGTGAGGCATGGTGAATTTATTGCTATTGTAGGATGTTCAGGAGCTGGAAAAACAACATTAATGAATATTTTAAGTGGATATACCAAGTGTAGCAGTGGAAATGTTTATATTGATGGTCTAGATTTATATGAAGAAGAAAACTATTTTAAAGGAAAGATTGCTTATGTTCCGCAACAAGAGATTTTGGATCCAACATTGACATTACAGAAATCATTAGAATATTCTTTGTTACTTCGTGTTAAAAAGGTTTCTAAAAAACAAATGATGGACACGATAGATTACATTTTAGAAACTTTAGAACTTTCTCACGTTAGAAACACTTTAATTAAAAATTTGAGTGGTGGAGAAAAGAAAAGGGCTTCCATAGCAACTGAAATGCTTAGTGACCCCAACTTATTTTTATTAGATGAACCGACAAGTGGATTAGATGCTAATATTGAAAAAAAAATAATGAAAAAGTTAAGAGAAATCGCGAATATGGGGAAAACAATTATTATCACAGCTCATACTGTTTCTAATTTGCATTTGTGTGATAAAATTTTATTTATGGGAAAAGAGGGAAAAATTTGTTATTATGGACCCTATAACGAAATATTCAACTATTTTAAAGTAAAAGAATTTGTAGATATTTATGATTTATTAAAAGAAGATACTGATAGTTGGTATTTAAGATATAGAAAAAATGAAAATCCTATATCAATTGATAAATCTCATAGAAAAGAAAAAAGAAAACAAGCAGGATTTGTTTCTCAAGTAAAAACTTTAGTAAAGCGTTATATATCATCTTTGATTAACAATAAATTTATGTTAATTCTTTTGCTAGGACAAGCCGTTATGATGGGGTTCTTAATTTGTTTAGCAACTGAAAAAAATTGTTTACAAAATCCTGTGACAGCCTCCATGATTTTTGTCGCGTTTACATTAGCAGCTGTATGGTTAGGGCTATTTAATACAATACAAGAAATTGTAAAAGAAAAAGATATGTTAAAAAAAGAATATATGAGTGGATTAAGATTTACTTCTTATATGACATCAAAAATTATTATTTTTTCGATATTATGTTTTTATCAGTCAATTACTTGTGTTTCAATTGTTTATTTTCATTTGAATCCAAGGCCAGATACTGTATTGGTTATGAATACATTAGTTGATTTGATTATTAATTTTTTTCTAGTCTCTTTTTCAACTAGTATAATTGGTATATTTATATCATCATTTGTAAAAGATACAAAAACAACTTTGATTTTATCTCCTTTATATATGATGATACAAATGCTTTTTTCAGGAATGTTTATTCCTTTTATAGAATTTACTAAGAATGTTTCCTATTTTGTAATTGCTAGATGGGGTTATGAAAACTTTGGAACTATTAGTAATTTATCACAGTATGGAGTCGTAGAACCTTCTAAAGATTTTTTTCTTTTTCAATCTTATCGAGTTTTAGGTATATGGCTTATATTTGTTATCATATTGGTTTTATTTTTAATTGCTAGTATTATTACTATTAAGCTGAATATTTTAAAGCAAGACCATCATTATTTAAAAGTTCATAATAAAAAAATAGGTGAACAATAGAGAAGTGTAAAACTTCCCTTTTTTTCTTAAATATGATAGACTAATATTAGTAAAAAACGCATTAGTATTTATTTTCTAAAATATGTTTAGAAATATGTTTGGTGAGTCATCAAATAGAAATAAAAAGTTATCAATTGATTTTATATATCAGTGTAACTTCGCTACACTGCATGTAGTAAAGTACACCTCTATATAGAAATATCACTTTGTATTGCGTTTTTTACTTTTTTTAGTTTGTAGGTGAGTTATGGCAAATTCATATTTAAAATATTGTACCAAAGAGCAAGCTTTAGAATTTTTAGAGTCTTTGCATTTATGTCAAAATCTAAGGACACTTTATGCAGTTAGTAATTATATAGAAAAACATTATGAATATATGGAAATTTCTAAGAATGGTAAAAAGAGATGTTTAAATATGCCAGATTCATTATTGAAATATATTCAAAGAAATATTTTAAATCATGTTTTATACGGTATACATATATCATCTTATGCCAAAGCATATTGTAAAAAAGTAGATATTTTAGAAAATGCTAAACCACATGTTGGGAAACCTATGATATTAAAATTAGATATCAAAGATTTTTTTGGGTCTATTACTTTTTATATGGTAAAAGAAAAAGTTTTTAGAGAAGAATATTTTCCAGAATCCATTTCTATTTTGCTCACAATTTTATGTACTTATAAAGGTGTCTTGCCTCAAGGAGCTCCTACTTCTCCAATGATATCAAATATTATATTAAGAGAATTTGATGAAATTATTGGCACTTGGTGTGAAAGTAAGAATATTATTTATACAAGATATTCAGATGATATGACATTTTCTGGAACATTTGATAAAAATGAGGTCTTAAGTTTTGTAAAACGAGAACTTGCTTTATTAGGCTTTCAGTTAAATTTCAAAAAAACAAAATTATTTTTTCCTAGTAGTCGACAAACAATAACTGGTATTGTTGTAAATCAGAAACCAAATACAATTAGAGAATATCGGAAAAATATCCGAAAAGAAATATATTATTGTAGAAAATATGGAATAGAAAATCATTTGAATTTTATTCATATCGATATGGAAAAATGGGATTATTTAAATTCATTAAAAGGAAAGATTTTATTTGTATTACATGTAGATCATAAAAATTTAGAATTCAAAAATTATTTAGAATGGATAGAAAAAATTTAAAACATAAATTTTTTCTTTTTTTGTCAAATTTGTTGTACAATTTGTTATATAAAAATAAAATATTTGCTTAAATATAAATTTAAAAAATTTGTCATTTGCCTTTCATTTCTATTATCTTTTAAACTTTTTCTTGTCTTATTTTACTATCTTCTTTATAATAGAATTACTAGGAAGTGAGATTATGAAAAAGCCAGAACTTTTAGCGCCCGCTGGAAATATGGAGAGCTTAAAAGCCGCAATAGAAGCAGGTGCAGATGCTATTTACTTAGGAGGCTATATGTTTGGTGCCAGAAGCTTTGCTGGAAACTTTTCTAATGATGAAATCAAAGAAGCCATTATTTATGCCCACTTATATGGAGTTAAAATATATGTAACTGTGAATACATTAATCTACGAAGATGAAGTAGAAATATTTATAAATTATATTGACTTTTTATACAAAGCAAATGTCGATGCTATCATTGTTCAGGATTTAGGAATGTTAGATTTAGTAAGGCAGATGTTTCCCTTATTAGAAATTCATGCTTCTACACAGATGCATTTACACAATTTAGAAGGTGTAAAATTTGTGGAGGAATTAGGTGTAAAAAGAGCCGTATTAGCACGTGAGACTGATATTGATTTAATTAAAGAAATCAAAGAAAATACGAATATTGAAATTGAAATTTTTGTTCATGGAGCTTTATGTATTAGTTATTCTGGTCAATGTTTCATGTCTAGTTTAATTGGAGGACGAAGTGGAAACAGAGGGTCTTGTGCTGGAAGTTGTAGGCAAAAATATAGTCTTATTTCTGATGGTAAAAAAGTAAACAAAGACAAATATTTATTAAGTACAAAGGACTTAAATACTTTAGAGTATTTAGGGGAATTAATTGATATTGGAATAGAAAGTTTTAAAATAGAAGGAAGAATGAAACGTCCAGAATATGTCTATACAGTTGTAAAATTATATCGTAAAGCAATTGACCAATATTGTAAAAATCAAAAAATTGAAATTGATGAAACTGAAATTTTAGAACTTAAAAAAATATTTAATCGAGAATTTACCAAAGGATTTTTATTTCATGAGAAAGAAAATAATCTTATGAATCAAAAAAGACCCAATCATATTGGAATTCCGATTGGAAAAGTAGTAGATTATCAAAAAGGAATTGCTACAATTCAATTAGATTCTAGACTTCAAAATGGGGATGGCATTCGAATTTTAGGCAGTGAAGACTCTGGGACAATTGTCACAAAAATATGTGTTTCAAAGAAACAAGTCAAAGAAATAGAAAAAGGGATTGTTCAAATTCCTTATAAAGAAACTGTAAAAGTAGGGAGTATAGTTTTAAAAACAACTGACAAAAGACAATTAGATGAAATAGATGCTTTATTATTAAAGAAAAATAGAAAAGTGGCAGTTTCTTTAGAGTTAACACTTAAATGTAATAAAATACCTATATTGAAATTATCTGACGGAAAAAATCAAGTTGTTGTCAATGGAAACAAGATAGTAGAACGAGCTTTAAAGGCTCCAATATCAAAAGAACGCATTCAAGAACAAATAGAGAAATTTGGAGATTCTATTTATCAGGTAAAAAGTATACTTTTGAAGATAGATGATAATATTTTTATTTCAATTAAAGAATTAAATGAGTTAAGAAGAGAAGCAATTTTAAAACTGAACAAAAAGCGAATTTACAACTATCCTTATCAAAAAGGTGAATATCATAGAGAAGTTCCGAATTTTCCTGAGGAAAAAAAGCAATCAATTTTGATTAATGAACTTTTTCAATACAAACTTGTGGAAAAAGAAGATTGGAATTTTATTTATGTGGAAAAAGAAGAACTTTTTAACATGTTAAAAATAGATTCAAGGGTGATTCGAAAGATTCCACGAGTTTTTCACCATATTTCTTTGCAAAAAAATTTATCATTAATTGGAGAGGTCGGTTCCTTTCATTATTATCCACAAGTTTTTATAGATTGGTCTTTTAATGTAACGAATTCTTATACTGCTGCTTTGCTTTTTAATAAGGGCGCAAAAATGGTTACTTTATCTTATGAATTAGATGAAAATAGAATAAAATTGCTCACTTCAGCTTATAAAAATAGATATCATGCACATCCTAATTTTGAAATCATTATTTATGGAAAAGAAGAAGTTATGATTAGTAAGTTTCATTTATTAGAACATTTTCGAGTAAAAAATGGTTATTTGAAAGATAGATTTGGAAATTTATATCCAATAGAAGAAAATAAAAATTTTATGAAGATTTATAATTATAAACCGAGAAACAAAAAAGAAGATTATTATCAATATGGAATAAATTCTGTCCGTCTACAATTTTTGGATGAAAAGGAAAGTGAGATGAAGAATATTATCAATGAATTTTGGAGCAAAAATAAAACTATTAGAAGAATGGATAGATAAATCTAATAGAATCGTTTTATTTACAGGAGCAGGTATTTCTACACTTTCTGGTATTCCAGACTTTAGAAGTGCAAATGGACTTTATAAAAGAAAGAATGTTATTTCACCAGAACAGGTTTTAAGCCATCATTATTTTTTAGCGCATCCTGAATCATTTTATCAATTTTTAAAAAAAGAAATGCTTTATTTTAATGCAAAGCCAAATAAAGTTCATTTTTGGATTTCTAATTTAGAAGAAGAGAAAGAAATTACTGTCATTACTCAAAATATTGATTCTTTACATCAAAAAGCTGGAAGTAAGATAGTATTGGAATTACATGGAAATATTCGAGAATATTATTGTATGAAATGTGGTAGAAAATATGATAAAGAAATTTTAAAAAGAGAACTACCTATTTGTAATTGTAATGGGCTTATAAGACCTAATATTGTTCTTTATGAGGAACCTCTAAATGAGGAAATTTTTAATGAAGCTATTTTTGCCATTTTAAAAGCAGATATGATTATTGTGATGGGTTCTTCTTTGGTTGTAACACCAGCCTCTTTCCTTCTTTCTTTTTATAACGGAAATCGATTTGTCATTATGAATAAAGATGAAACTCTTTATGATAGAAAAGCCAATTTAGTATTTCATGAAGATATTTTAAAAGTAATTAGAAATGTCAAAAAATAAATTGTTATAAAACTTGTTTTTATTAAAAATACGAGTTTTTTTATTATATGGCAAAATAAAATTATATTTGAAAAATAGGGCATGAAAGAGTAGCTTTTTATGTCAAATTTTGTTACAATGAAAAAAGAGAAATACTCAAGATGTAAAAAATGAATCTTGGGTATTTTTTCTAACTATGTTTTATTGAAAATCATAGACATTTTGTTTTATTTGTATTATAATAAAAACCAATTTCAACAAAGGAGGTGTTCTGATTGGTTAAAGCAGATTTACCAGTTATTTTATTAAAAGGAATTGTATTACTTCCAAATAATGAATTGCGTTTAGAATTTGACAATGAAGAAAGTAAGAACATTATTGATTTATCTGAACTATTTCATGAAAATCGTATTTTAGTAGTAAGTGGTAGTGACCCATTAGAGGAATCTCCAGATAAAAAAGAATTGCCAAAAATTGGAGTTATTTCTGAAATTATCAGAAAAATAGAACTTCCAAATGGAAATGTTCGAGTAGTAATTAAAGGATTAGAACGTGCTGAAGTATTTGAATATTTAAATCTGAATAAGAGGGATGTATTAGAAGCAATTGTCTCTTCTCTTATCATCGAAGAAATTGATGAAAAAACAGAAACTGCAATGGTTAGAAAATTATATCGTGAATTAGAGATTTATATTAAACGTGTTCCTTATATGAGTAATAGTATTTTAGCGTCTGTTGATTCGGTAAAGCAATTGTCTGTAATGACAGATTTGATAGCTCCTCATTTACCTGTTGGATTAGAACGATTACTTATATATTTAAATGAGCAAAATGTATTAAAAAGAACAGAAATGATATTAGAAGATATTTATGAAGAACAAGAATTATTTGATATCGAAAGACAAATAGACCAAAAAGTGAAAATGCGAATTGATAATAGTCAAAAAGATTATTTATTACATGAAAAAATGAATGTTATTAAGGAAGAACTAGGGGAACATTCTATCAAAGAAGATGAAGTTAGTGGATTACGAAAACAAGTAGCAGAAATAGATGCTCCAGAAAAAATAAAAGCAAGAATTGAAAAAGAAATTCGTTACTATGATAGTATGCCTACTATGTCACCAGAAATTACTATGGTAAGAACTTATATCGATTGGCTATTAGACCTTCCTTGGAATGCCGAAACAGAAGATAATCATAATTTAAAGGAAGTAAAAGATGAGTTGAATGCTTCTCATTATGGCTTGGAAAAAGTAAAAACGAGAATCATTGAATATTTAGCTGTGAAAGAAAGAACGAATAGTTTAAGAAGCCCTATTCTTTGTCTTGTAGGTCCTCCTGGCGTAGGAAAAACAAGTTTGGCTGTTAGTATTGCACATGCTATGAATCGTAATTTTGTTAAAATTTCGGTAGGCGGTGTTTCAGATGAAGCTGATATTTTTGGACATAGGCGTACTTATGTAGGTGCGAATCCTGGTAGAATTATTGGGTCATTAAAAAAAGCAAAAAGTAGAAATCCTGTTTTTTTAATCGATGAAATTGATAAAATGAGACAGGATATTAAGGGAGACCCAAGCAGTGCATTGTTAGAAGTATTGGACCCAGAACAAAATGAATTTTTTATGGACCATTACATGGAAGAAGAATTTGATTTATCAAAAGTGATGTTTATAGCAACCGCAAATTATATTGAGAATATTCCAACTCCTTTATTGGACCGATTGGAAATTATTGAATTATCGAGTTATACAGAATTTGAAAAAATTGATATTGCCAAAAAACATTTGATTCCTAAAATATGTAAAGAACATGGGATTGAAATTGGTGTTGTCAATTTTTCAGAGGATGGAATCCTTTCTATTATTCGCTATTATACAAAAGAGGCAGGAGTACGTGAATTAGAAAGACAATTGTCTAATATTGTTCGAAAAATAGTTACTTCACTTGTTTTAAATAATATTAAATTGGGACATTTAAATATTACAAGTAAAAATATTCATAAATATCTTGGAAAGAAAAAGTATATGTCGGCAGCTTTAGAAAATGATTATCAGATAGGAGTAGTAACAGGATTAGCTTATACTACATTTGGTGGAGATACGCTTTCTATAGAGGTAAATCATTATGATGGTGCAGGACAACTTGTGTTAACTGGTTCTCTTGGTGATGTTATGAAAGAAAGTGCGAAAATAGCGCTTTCCTATATTAAAGCCAATCATAGATATTTTAAAATTGGTTATAGTTTACTTAATACTAGGGATATTCATATTCATGTTCCAGAGGGAGCAATACCAAAAGATGGACCAAGTGCTGGAATTACTTTAACAACTGCGTTAATTAGTGCTTTAACAGAACGTCAGGTAGATAAAAACATTGCGATGACAGGAGAAATAACACTAAGAGGAACCATTTTACCAATTGGTGGATTAAAAGAAAAAAGTATTGGAGCACATAGAAATGGCATAAAAAAAATTATTATACCTTATGATAATTTGAAAGACTTAGATGAAATCCCTGTTGAGGTAAAAGAAGACATTACATTTATTCCTGTGAAAACTTATAAAGAAGTTTGGAATATTGTTTTTAGAGAAAAAATAAAGAGTGGTAGTCATGAACAAGAACAATTATTATTATAGAAAATTAGCACAATCTATCATTTTTTCAGAAAAATCTTGGAAAAAAATTGTAGATTTTAGTGACCCTCATGATAATGTTTATGAGGAGGAGTTTTTACGTTCCCTTTATCATTTGTTATTATTTTATCAAAGAAAAGATTGTTTAGAAAAAGAGGATATAGATAGACTGCAAATATTTTTATCTGATATTCGTTTTACTTATCCATATCAATCGAGAACAGAAAAAGAAAGTATTTATACTATGGTAAATGAAATGATACGAATGAGTAATGGAATTAGCGATTCTGGAACTGGAAAATTTTATATGGAAGAATATAGAAAGCGATATGGAATTTATGCAAAGACTGCTTTTGGAAAAGATTTATTAGTGCGTTATTTTGCGTATTATATTGATGATGAGCCAAGAGGAATAAAACTAGATTTAGCATATGATATTTATTCTTTGACATTGCTTCACCATGATATTGCTGATTTGACACAGGAACATATAGATAATTTATCATTAACAGATAGTTATTTGAGTGCTTTAAATGCTCTAGAATCAGAAAATGTAGAATTATTGGGAAATCCTATTATTCGAAATCGTTTTCTTTATATTTTAAGAAGAAATCAAGACTTAATGTCTCAAAAAAGAGAAGAAATTAGTACTGGAAATAAGAATGATGATAAAATGTTTGAACAACATAATCAGTTTGTTTTAAGAAGATTAGAAAGAATTGAAAAAAAACAGGTTAATAAATAAGTTTTTATAGAACTTATTTATTTTTTTACAAAATTTTGAGAAAAGGTAGGAATTTCACATACTTATGTAAAAAGATATAAGTAAAGAGGAAGAATTTTTTTAACATATAAGATATATTGACAAACTATTTTATATCTAGTATGATGTAGATAG
>JAAWNF010000033.1 GCA_022798795.1 Bacilli bacterium | reverse complement strand
TATAATAGTTAATTTATACTATTGTCAAGTAGATAATATTCCACCTCAATAGTATTATTCTATATAGAACACACTCAATCCTTTCTTTTTACAAAAAAAGACTATTGAACATATCTGTCAACAGTCTGATAAACTATTCTCTTGTTTTTAATGCTTTAAACATTTTCTTCCATAATCCACTAGAAGAATAATTCAATATTCCAACTTTATAAATGCGTAATCCATATTTTACTAATAACCAATTTGTGACTATAACTAATAAAATTGCAATGATAAATTCTATCACACCAAATTGTCCCAGTACTAATAGCGAAGGCGCTAAAATAGCAGATATCAATGGCATAAATCCTAATATTTTTATAAATGTTGCACCTTCAAATACTCCTGCCATCATTGCCAAATAATAACCAATTAATGAAATGATAATAATCGGAGTTTGCAATTGCTGAAAATCTTCTGTATTCGTTGTCATAGAGGCAAGTATTCCTGCTAACAAAGAATATGCAATGAAAGTCAAAACCATGAGCAATAAAGAAAGTGGAATAATATAAATGAATTTACTTGCTAATCCAGTTTCTCCTAATCCTGTAATAACTTTACTAACTTCGCTTCCAAGACCATTTACAATAGAATTGCCTCCAATTAATTGACGAATAAACATGCCTAAAAGGACAAATAAAACTAATAATAAACCTTGAAATAAAACAAATAAATTGGCTGCAATTACTTTGGCAAAAAAATGAGTTTTTGGACTTACATTAGATATAATAATTTCCATTCCTCTAGTTGTCTTTTCATCATTTACTTCTGCACCTATCATTTGAACCAAAAACATTGTCAACATGAAAAATGGTAAAATAACAATTGGAAATACAGTAGTTACAATAATTTCCATATTTTCATCTTCTGACTTTTTTGTTTCATCCAAATAAATTCGTTCAATTGTTGCTTTTGCATAAATAGAAGCTATCTCTTCATCACTAATATTAGAATTTGAAAGGGCTATAGCTACTTTCACAGTATTAATCGCACTTGTTAATACTTGAGTATCTAAAGTATCTAAAAATTGTTCTGATATAATTGTTGCCTTTAAAGTATTTTCTGTATCTTCTTGTAATAAAATAACAATCGTTTTTTTATCTTTTTCTATTTGCTGCTTTGCTTCTTCAATACTTTTTTCATATTTTTTAATTTCATAACTGCCCTCTTCTTTTCCTGCTAAATTGATATCCATTTCCTTAACCTGTGATTCAAAAAGTTCATAAGCAACATTCGTTTCATCTATTACATAAAGAGGCGTCTTATTATTAAAATCCCCGCCAAAAAGCATAATGATACTATCAATATTAATAATGCCTGCTATGATAATTCCTAAAATGATATTTGCAATCACAAACCATTTTGTTTTAATCTTTCTTTTTAAACTAACACTAATTAGATAATTTAACTTACTTGTCATAGTTTTCACCTACTTTTGCTACAAAAATTTCATTTAAAGATGGTTCTTCTACTACAAATTTCGTGATTTTTTTATGACCAGAAATTACTTCAAAAACTTTTGAGGCAATTTTTTGTTCCTCTATTTTCACTTCAAATTCATCTGCTTTTTCTATTACTTCTACCACACCTTTTATTTCTTCCAATTCTTTTTTCTTTACATCCCCTTTGATAAGAATATTTTTTTTACGATATTGTTCTTTTATATCTGATAAATATCCTTCTAATACAGACTTTCCTTTTAGCATTACCACTAATTTTTTACAGAATAATTCTACGTGTTCCATTCTATGTGATGAAAATATAATCATACTTCCACGATTAGACATCTCTACAATTTCCTGTTTAAAAAGTTCAATATTAAATGGGTCTAACCCACTAAATGGTTCGTCTAAAATAAGTAATTTTGGGTCATTCAAAATAGCTGTAATAAATTGGACTTTCTGTTGATTTCCTTTAGAAAGTTCTTTAATTTTTTTATCTTTATATTCGGGAATCTCAAAACGTTCTAACAATTCATCTAGCCTTTTTTCTATTTCCTTTTTTTTCATTCCTTTTAATGTTCCATAAAATAGACATTGTTCTTTCACCGTCATTTTTAAAAGTAGACTTCTTTCTTCTGTTAAAAATCCAATCTTATCAGTGATGTCATAATCTATCTTTTTTCCATCTAATGTAATATTTCCTTTAGTAGGGTCAAGAAGTCCCATAATCATTCTAAAGGTGGTAGTTTTTCCGGCTCCATTTACTCCTAACAATCCAAATATTTCACCAGGTTTCACAGTAAATGATAGATTGTCTACTGCCAAAAAGTCCCCATAATATTTTGTCACATTTTCTACTTTTAACATAATTTTTCATGATATAAAAATATCATTTCCTCCCTCCTTTATAAAAATATAGACCTTTCCCTAAGGAGAAGGTCAAGTATTTTAATGAAATAATCGCAAAATATCGTTATAAGTAATTACTACCATTAAAATCATAAGTAAAATAAAACCAATGGAATGGATTGCATTTTCTAGTTTTGGACTCACAGGACTTCGTTTGATTTTTTCTATGATTAAAAATAGTAATCTTCCTCCATCAAACGCTGGTATTGGAAGTAAATTCAAAAATCCAACATTGATACTCATAAAAGCAATTAAGTAAATCATATTTAAAATTCCTGTTTTTGCAGTTTCTCCTACTACTTGAAAAATTCCTACTGGTCCTGCTAAACTACTTAATGCAAGTTTTCCTGTAAATAAGTATCCAATAATATGCACCATCTGTTCTACTAAACTAATTGTTTTACCAAATGCATATTTAACAGCACCTATAATTCCTTTTTCTGCTTTTGTTTCTAAAGCAAATCCATATTGATAACTTTCTTTTCCATCTACTGTTATTTTTTTAGGACTCATTATAATTTTTCTTGTTTTCCCATCTTTTTTTTCTACAACCAAAGTAGTTTCTTTTCCATTTTGAACTTGAAGTTCAAGCATTAGCATATCAGAGTTTGTTACTTTTTTATTTCCTACTTTGATTATTCTATCCCCTGTTTCTAAACCTGCTACAGCAGCTGGGCTATTTTCTCCTACTTCCCCAATTGTAGTTCCTAAATAAGGAGCACCATGAATAAGAGCAATTACAAAAAGTAGTATAATCGCGAGAATAAAATTAAACATCACTCCAGCTACAATCGTCAAAAATCTTTGATACCATTTTTTATTTTGCATCATCTTATCTTTTGGAATTTCAGATTTTTCATCTGTGTCTAAATCTTCTCCTGCCATTTGAACAAATCCACCGATTGGAAGTAATCTGATAGAATATACAGTTTCGTCATTTTTCCGATTCCATTTAAATAGTCTTGGACCCATTCCTATAGAAAACTCATATACATAAATTCCTGCTTTTTTTGCAAATAGAAAGTGACCAAACTCATGAATACAAACAATAATTCCTAATATTAAAATAAAATATATGATTGTCATTTCATTCCTCTTTTCTATAAAATGCTGATGAAAAATACATAGCCTAATACTACAAAAATAATGCTATCGATTCGGTCTAATATTCCTCCATGCCCTGGAATAATATTAGAAAAATCTTTTTTTCCATAATAACGTTTAATAGATGAAAAAAATAAATCTCCTAATTGACCTAAAAAAGATAAAAAGGTAGTAATCAAAACCAAACTCCATATTGAGATTTCTAAATTAATCACTGTATGGTAAAAGCTAACAGCTACAAAAACAGCAAATATGGTTCCCCCTATTGTTCCTTCCCAAGTTTTTTTGGGAGATACTTCTTCTAATAATTTATGTTTTCCAATCAATAACCCAGTTAAAAAAGCATAAGTATCAGTAACAATAGTAATTAATAATAAGTAAATCAATAATAAAAGTTCTCTTTCTCTTAGTAAAATGAACAAGGATACAGAAGTTCCTAAAAAGAAAATTCCACCAATCAAATAAAAAGCATCATTAATACTATATTTGCTTCTATCATGATATAACAAAGTAGGAATTAAAAAGGTTAAAAATAATCCTGAAATGACTCTAAAATCCATTGTCAAAGCTACTATCTCTTTGGAATGTTCTCCACTAACATTAAAGAATATTAAAAGAGTCATCATCATATAGCTAATAAAATTAATAAACTCTGGTAATTCTTTTTTTGTACTTTTAATATCTAGAAATTCTTTTAATGCAAGTAAGGATATCAAATAAGTACCTAAAGTAAATATAATTCCTCCCTTAAAAAAAAGTGGGACTAAAATAATAGTCATTATAACGGAACTAATGATTCGTTTTTTCATAATCAATTCCTCCAAATCTTCTATCTCTTTTGGTATATTCTAAAATCGCTTTATCAAATTCTTCATTATTAAAATCTGGAAAATAAGTCTTTGGAAAATAAAATTCTGCATAAGAAGCTTGCCACAACATAAAATTACTGATTCGATATTCACCACTGGTTCTTATCAAGAAATCAATAGGTGGCAAATTTTGATAAAGATATTGAGCAAATAATTCTTCATCTATATCTTGTTCTGTTATTTTGTTTTCTTTCAAATCTTTAGCAAGTTGAATTGTTGCATCAATAATCTCAGCATGTCCTCCATAGTTTAAACAAAAGTTTAAAATTCCTCCTGTATTATTTTTCGTCATTTCTGCAATTTCATCCATTGTTTTTAATACTTCTTCATTTAATGGATTTTTTCTACCTGAAAATATCACTTTGATATTTTCTTTTTGATATTTTTGTGCGTCTCTTTTAAACTTTTTAGTAAATAAACTCATCAAATAATCGACTTCTTCTTTACTTCTTTTAAAATTTTCAGTTGAAAAGACATAAACACTTAATACTTTGATTCCAGTTTTCTTTAATATATAACGACTAAGTTTTTCTAAATTTTCAGACCCGATTTTGTGTCCATAACTTCTTTTTTTCCATGTTCTTCTGCCCATCTTCCATTTCCATCTACAATAATGCCAACGTGATGTGGTATTTTCATTTTTCTATAATCCATATAATGCCTCACTATCTATTTAATATTATAGTATAAAGTAGTATTTTATACAAGAAAAAAGAAACGAATTTCTCGCTTCTAAAAAGAATCAATATTAATTTTTACTTTTTTCTGATAATGAATAGAAGCAGAAGCTTGTACAATTGTACGAATAGAATTTGCTATTTTTCCGCCTGCGCCTATTACTGCTCCCATATCATCATTGCTAACCAATACTTGAATGGTAATAAGGTCCTCTTCATCATCGAACTGTTTTACTGATACCATTTCTGGTTCTCTTACTAAATTTTTTACTAAATAAGAAGTTAATGCTGCTAAATCCATAATTATGCTTTCTTACTCATTCTCATTTGGTGGAATTTTTCTAAGATACCTTGTTTTTTTAGTAAATCTCTTACTGTATCAGTAGGAATTGCTCCATCCTTTAGCCATTTCATAGCGATTTCTTCATCAATTTTTACTTCTGCTGGTTCTGTTATTGGATTATAAGTTCCAACATTTTCAATAAATCTTCCATCCCTTGGACTTCTTGAATCAGCTGCTACAATACGGTAAAAAGGTTTCTTTTTTGACCCCATTCTTTTTAGTCTCAATTTAACTGCCATGTTATCCCTCCGTTTCACTTCATTCAATATATCACAAAAGCAAAGAAGTGTCAACACTTTTTGGTTGACACTTTATTTTATGTAGTCTTCTGTTACACTATTCTCAATTTCTTTTTCTATTTCTTCTGTTACTTCATCATCTATCTCATCCCATGGATCTTCTTCTTCTTCAATCGCTATTTTCATTTTCGTTTCTCCTACAATTTCTACACCTAGTTCTTTTTCTATATCAAAATTGATAACACCATTTTCTAAAATGTTTACTTTAGAACAAGTTGGTTGTTTTAAAGAACGTACAATAATATCAGTGTCACCAGTCAAATCCACATCATTTCTTGTTTTCACATTTAATAAATCATTATAGTCAAATTTTTTGTTTACAACAGTTGTTTTAGAATCATTTTCATAAGAATACCAAATGTTTACATCAAATGAACCATCTACTCCAATCTTATCGCCAGATTTATAACCTTTAAATTTATGATTAATTACCCAGCAACCTAATACTGTAGTAGGGTTATCAGTGGACTCAATACTATAATTATTTTTAAAATATTTTTTCCCTTTTCCTATTACTGCTTTCGTTACAATCTCTTTATATGCCACTTTTTATCACCTCTCACTTATAATCTATGCGAAAGCCTTAAAAAGTGAACAAAGAAAAAGATATAAATAAAATTATTTATATCAAATCTAGTTTAACACTTTTTGTTTTTCTTTTGGTGATATGGTTGGATCAATATATTTTCCTTGTTCGACACAATTCATAATAGCCGTCATTAATAAACTTGAAGGTTTCCAATTGTATTCATCGCCTCTAATTACCTTTTCCATATCAATATGACAAATAATATCTCCTATTCTCCTATCAACTTGTACCGAATAAGAACTTAGCCCGTTATAGTGACAACTACAATGCTCAAAAAAAGTTTTCCCATCCGCTTGTGGCTCTCTTAAATTTAATGGATATGTAATTTCATAAGAAAAAGGCTGATTAGCTTCATATTCTTCCAAAGTATTATCGCCTAATATATGAATACTAACCGTGTTATTAGCTGAATTTTTTCCACTAAAATACTCTAATTTAGCATTTTCTAACATGTCTTTTGAAAAAGAAACATCACTGCCACAATAAATAGTACTTTCAAAATCTACACTTATTTTCATATTTAAAATAGAAATTCCAGATAATTTTGACAATTCTTCTATCAAATCTGAAAGGGCAATAGAAACTACATTCTGGTCAAATAATGTAGATAATTTTTTTGCTTCTTCTTCACTTTCCTGTACTAGTGAACGAAGTATATTTTCTCTTCTTTGCTTTTCTTCTAAAAGATATTTCTGATTTTCATTTCTCCCGTTTTCTATTTGGTCATCCAAACTTTTTAACCGTTGTTCTCTTTGTTGCAATTCCTTAATTGTATTGAATAATTGATTTTCCATGCTTATATTTTCCTTTCCAACTTGTTTATTATAATATCGAATTAGAGTCTGATTGCCAATTCATTAAAAAATATAGGTTTTCGCTTATATTTTAATTACTATGCCTCTGTATAAGAATGAATATCATTCTCAATTCGATTTAACACAGAAAAAAGAGAGTGAGTTAAACTAGGGTTGTCTAATTCTTCTTTTGAAATCACAGAACCAGTTCCATATCTGGTTTCTTCAAATACTGATACTAAAATAGGTAAAATTTCAGGATGTCTTTCTAAAATATCATCCAAACTTTTTTTGGGATATTTTTCTAATTCATTACTTATCCATTTACAAGCAGTTGAGCCAAAAAGGGTACTATCTTTTTCTCCCTCTAAATAGTTAACATCTCCAGTTGTTGCTATTCCTTTTTGTTCTAATAAGAAAGATGTTTTTACCGCATTTTTTATCACTTCTGAAAGTAAATCTAGGTCACTAACTTCCATCATATGGGCTCTTGCATCATTCGCTCTAGAAAAATATTTAGCGGTTACAAAAGGGTCTTTATCTAATAATTTTTTAGTTAATATTTCTGTCATAATTTCCGAATAATCAGGATGAGCTCCCAATGTAGTTAAAACTGCAAAGTCTATTTTTTCAAGATTCGTCATAGGTTATCCCTCCTACTTTCAGTTTATCAAATTCGGGTTTATTAGGTCAATAGAATAACAAGAAAAAAGAAAAAACTTGTAAATTAATCGACTACAAGTTCTCCATCTAAACTCCAAGTTTTCACATCTGTTATTTTTACATTCACTATTTTTCCAATAAAATCATCTGCATTCTTTACATTCACTAATTTCATAGTATCTGTATATCCCATCATCATTGTTGAATTTTTCTCACTAACACCTTCAATTAATACTGGAACTATTTTTCCTAAATATTTATCATTCGCTTTTTTCGCATATTCATTCACTAGTTCATTTAATTGGTATAATCTTTTTTCTTTTTCTTTTAATGATATTGTATCTTCCATTTGCGCTGCTGGAGTTCCTACTCTAGCGGAAAAGATAAATGTAAATGCAGAATCATACTGACATGCTTTTACTACTTCTAAAGTTTCTTCAAAATCTTCTTCTTTCTCTCCTGGAAATCCTACAATAATGTCTGTTGTAATAGAAGAATATGGAAGTGCTTCTTTAAGCTTCTTATATAACTCCAAATAGGATTCCTTTGTATAACGTCTTCCCATTAATTTTAAAATTCTATTTGAGCCAGATTGCAGAGGCAAATGAATATATGGCATGATATTATCATACTTTTTTATAATCTCTATCATCTCCTCTGTAAAATCCCAAGGATGGCTTGTTACAAAACGAATTCTTGCAATTCCTGTCTTTGCAACATCTTCTAATAAATTAGCCATATTATATTCTATATGTAAGTCTTTTCCATAGGCATTCACATTTTGACCTAAAAGTGTTACTTCTTGATAACCTTCTTTCACTAATTCTGTTACCTCATTTAAAATAAATTCTGGAGGCCTACTTCTTTGTTTCCCTCTTGTATAAGGTACAATACAATAAGTACAAAATTTATCACATCCATACATAATATTAATCCAAGCTTTATATTTACTATCTCTTTTTACGGGAATATTTTCAACAATATCTCCTTCTATACTGAAGACTTCTATTTCTTGTTTTTGTTTTTTTATTTTTTCTTTCAATATTTGAGGCAATCTATGAATATTATGTGTTCCAAAAACAATATCTAACCATTTATATTTCTTCATAATTTCCTCTACAATGGTCTCTTCTTGAGCCATACAACCACAAATACCTGTAATCAAATCTGGTTTGGTTTCTCTTAAATGCTTCATTCTACCAACCATACCAAATACTTTATTGTGGGCATTTTCTCTAATCGCACATGTATTTAATAAAATAAAATCCGCATCTTCCATAATATTCGTTTCTGTAAAACTCATTTCTTCTAATATTGCTTTTATATTTTCGCTATCATGTTCATTCATTTGGCATCCATAGGTTTTTAAAAAATATTTTTTGTGAAGACCAATCTTTTTTAATTCTTCCTCTACGTGATATTCATTTGTTTTAATAATTACTTCTCTATTTGTTCTTTGTTTGGCTTCTTTTAAATTTGGTAAAATCATTTTTATCACTTCTTTTCTTATCACATAAAATCATAACATAGTTAAGGGGGGAATGCAATGGAAAAAGTATGGAATTTAAGGTAAAATATTTGACAATTAGTGGAAGTTATGATAAAGTGGAAAGGCATAGGAAAAAAACTATATATAAGGGAGGGCAAATATATGGCTAAAAAAGTAACAAGTAAAAAAGCTTTATTTGGTAATAGAAGATCTCATTCATTAAGAGCGACTAGACATGCTCAGAAACCAAATTTACAAAAAGTAACTTTAGATAATGGTGAATCTATTAGAATGAGCGCTAGAGAGTTAAGAACTTTAAACAAAGTTAGCAAAGATATTGCTGCATAAAAAACAGAATTTGTAAGATTCTGTTTTTTTATATTTTGAATTTTTATTTTGAGTTTGCATATTCTTTTATTTGTTTTTCTGATAATCCTGTTACTTCTTTAATAAAAGACAAATCAGTTCCTTTCTTCAACATAGAAAAAGCAGTTTCTAACTTTCCTGTTATGATTCCACGCTTTTCTCCTCTTTGCTCTGCATGATATTTTATCATTGATGTTGCTTGTTCAAAACTCATCTCCATACTTTCTTCCTCCTTTAATTTTTTGTATATTTTATAATCTAAATTATAAAGTTCAATGCTCTTTATAAAACTCTGCACTCCTTTTTTCTTTAACTCCATTAAAATATGAACGGGTTCTTTCCAATAATCTAAATTAAATATTCTGGCATAATCATAATCGATTCCCTTTTTCACCTTTAATGCTTCATAAATATTCCATATTTTAATCTTTGATAAACTTCCAAATTGTTCTTTATATTTCTGATTCATTTGTTCATATTCTTTTAACACCACTGCTTTTTGATAAGGATAATTTAAAATCAAAAATAGTTCTACTGGCTTTACTCTCTCATAAAACTCTCCTGGATTTTGTCTTGTATAAAAACCTGATACATACATTTTACTCCTTGGTTCAATATTTTCTAAATTTTTATTTTGAAGTTCAATAATAATTCTTTTTTTGGTTTCAATAACTAAGTCACTCACCCGATATCTCAGATTTTTATTATTTTTAGAAAGTTCTTTATCAACATACCAAAAATCTTCTAAAGATTCTTTAAAAATTTGTTTCAAAAACTGTTTTAAATATTGTTTATTCTGAAATACATTTTTAAAAATCGTATCATACCGTAATCCATATACTTTTGTATCTTTATGACACTTTAATGTTTGTATCCCCTGCTTCATCTCGTTTCCTCCTTATCTGGAAGAACTATCTACATTATAATAGTGAATCACAATACTGTCAAGTAGATAAATTCTTCCTACTCATAAAAATGATACGAGATAAGTTTGAAAAAATTCTATCTATTTCATAAAAAATTTTTTACTTCCTTTATTTTATAAATTGCCATATTCACTACAATATTTTAATTCATAATAATTTCCAAAATAATCATATAAAGATGTCAAGAAATTCGATATTAGAATGGCTAAAATCATAGATAAATAGGAAGTGAAAAAGAAAGTTCCAATGTAAACAAATATTCCCAGAAATACCGCAAATAAAATTTGTCCTATATTGGTAACTGGAGTGGTTCTTGTCTCAGTAGCACAAAATAAAGATAAAAATAGTAAATTTCCTGTTCCTAAATTTTTTAAAATATCTATCCAGGAGTTTGAAACAAAGTAATTAGAAAAAATAAACAATGTCAAATATGTTCCAATAAAATAAACTGGAATTCGCCATTTTATATTCTTTTTTAAATAGAAAAATGCCAATATGCATAAGATAGGACTTGTTTTAGATATCCATTCTCCTACCTCTCCTAACCAAATAGAAGCTACTGACATTTGTTTTTGTTGATAACTTTCTGTAAATTCTAGTAAAATAAGATTCATATTGATATTTTCTATATGACATATTTGAAACCAAACAGAAAAACCAACAACGCCTAATATTCCAATCAAAGTCGGCATGCCAATCGGAATTCCATCATAAAAGTATCTTCCTATAACAATGGTTAAAAAAACGGCTATTAAAATTAACCAAAAAGGCGTTTTTATAGGAAGTAATAGTCCTAATAAAATACCATCTATCAAACATTCCTCTTCTTTATATCGATTTTGATATAAAAAATTTTCACCTATATAATAACCAGCATAGCATAATAACACACAACTTAAAATAAGTAGTACTGGTAAAAATGATTCGAAAATACTAATTTTTCCTAACAAAAATGGAAAAATACCGATTTTTATAATACGATACAAAATCATAATTAACAATACTTTCATTAACAATTGATAAGAATTATCTTTTTGATTATAATTACAAATATTTTTAGCATTTATATATTGTTTCATCGTGACTTCTCCTTTGCCTCTTTTAATTTTTTATAAATATCAATGTTAGATGGACATACATAATTACATAAACCACAATCAATACAACGTTCTAACCCAAAACGATTTAAATTTTTCTTTTTCGATATGGCTTCCATAATCAGTACAGGGTGCAAATTCATGGGGCAGGCTTTAATACATTTGCCACATCTAATGCAGCTTTCTTGTTTTACTTCCTTTGTTACTTTCCAAGCAGTCAAAACTAAAGTTTTAGCATCAACAATATAGTCTTCCATAACTATAATCTTTCCATCTACAATTCCACCTTCTAAAAGCAATACTTCCTTTGCTCTTTTAAAACTTAATTGTGCCATAGCCTCTTGCAAAGAGGTTCCAATTCTTACTTCCATATAACAATTATTTTTCCACATATTTCCTGTAAATTGTATCATTGTCTTAATTTGAGGACGCCTATATTTTAAAGCACCATAAATTGCTAACATAGTACTTACGTTAAAAATTATAATCCCTTTTTCTATTGGGTCATTTTTAAATGTCGTTCTTTTTACGGCTCTAACTAACTCTTTTGTATTAGAAAGGGCATAGTATTCTTCTAATTCTATCATTTTAATTCTAGTATCTTTAATGCATGTTTTCCATTCTTCTAACAATAATTCTTGATTTTTTGGAATTATTATTAAAACTTCTTCAAAATTGTAGATTTCTATGAACGCTTCTATTAATTCTAACAATTCTTTTCTCTCTATTTTTAATAAAAAAGTTTGCAAATATACATAAGCTTCTTGTTGTAATGCATTTATAATTAACGTTTTATGTATGATAGCTTTAGAAAGAATTTCATAAGGTTCTTTCTCATTCCTTCCACCATTTACAACTCCTAAGTGAAATAAAGTATCAGAAATTTCAGCTTTTGTATATTTATTCAATGAATATTCTACAATATTGTGTTCTCTAACTCTATTTTTAAAATCATTATGTATTATAATTCTGTCGACATCAACAGACTCTACTACCCCACTAATAGAAGAAAAAATTGGAAAATGGTCTCCCTTTTTAAAAGCTATTTTTTCTTCTTGGTATACATAATCTCCTTTTTTTACAAAAGGAAGAAAATCACCATTTTCTTTTAATGAAAAAAATGTATAACATGGTTTATCTAATAATATTACTTTATTACTACATTTGATATTTTCTTTTTCTTCTAATCTTATTTTTCTCATAAATATCTCCCTTAAGAAAAAAAATGTAGTTTTTTTACTACATCTTCTCTGTTTCTTTTATAATATAAATTGGCCTATGTTTCGTTTCTAAATAGGTCTTAGCAAGATATTGCCCAATAATGCCAGTACAAAATAACTGAATTCCACCTACTAAGAAAATAATACAAGCTAAACTTGGCCATCCACTTACAGGGTCTCCCCAAATCAAAGTTTTAGAAATAATGATAATAACGATAATAAAAGCAATAAAACAAAATAATATTCCCATAATAGCAGATAAAACCAAAGGAACTGTTGAAAAAGCAGTAATACCATCTAATGCATAAGAAAATAGTTTCCAAAAATTCCATTTTGTTGTTCCAGCTACTCTTTCTTGATTTTCAAATTCTATCCATTTTGTATCAAATCCAACAAAACTAAATAGTCCTTTTGAATATCTATTATACTCTTTCATAGAAAGAATGGCATCTACCATCTGTCTCGTCATTAATCTAAAATCTCTAGCTCCAGCTACCATTTCTGTTTTTGAAATCGCACCTATAATTCTATAATACCACTTTGTACAAAACTTTCGAAAAAATGAATATCCATTTCTAGATGTTGATTTTGTTGCCACACAATCATATCCTTCTTCATGAATAATACGCAACATCTCTTCTAATAAATAAGGTGGGTCTTGTAAATCAACATCCATAGTGGTTACATAATCTCCAGTAGCATATTCAAGACCCGCTAGCATAGCTGCCTCTTTTCCAAAATTTCTAGAAAATGATATATATCTTACTTTTTTATCTTGCTTTGCTAATTTTCTAAGTTCTACCAAAGTTTTGTCTTTTGAACCATCATTTATAAAAATTAATTCAAAAGTAACTTGCTTTTTCATTTTCTCAATTATTTTAGATATTTCTTTATAAAATAATGGCACAGTTTCTTCTTCATTATAACAAGGAACTACAACACTTATTTTTTCCATACTGCCACTTCCTATTTTTATTATAACAAATGATATAAAAAAAAACAAGAAAAAAGAAATCCTTTGATTTCTCTTTATTGTAATTTCAACCGCACCATTTTAATCATAATTTAATTCTACCTCATAAGAGGATTTAAAGTCAAATAGTTTTCTAGGCATACTATTTATTTCAAAGCATATATCATCTAAATATATCTGTGGTTTTAATTTCATTGACGTTCCCTTTGGAATAAACCTCCTTACTATCGCATTCATTCTCTCATTTGTTCCTCTCTGAAATGAACAGTATGGGTCACATTTGTATAATTTTACTCCTAACTTTTTTGCTGCTATTCCTAATGCCATAAACTCTAATCCATTATCCGTTGTTATTGACTTCACTTTTATCTCATTTTTTATAATAAATTCATATATAATCTTATTTACATAATATTCATTTTTATAGTTCGCCTTTATTAACCATAGTCTTCTTGTACATCTATCTACTATTGATATTATCGAATCTTGTTCATTTCTTTTCCCTAATATTGAATCTATCTCTAAATGTCCTGTTTCTTTTCGTTCTTCTATATATTTAGGTCTTAAACTTATTGGTAAAACTGTTTTATTGTCCAAGTTCCACTTTGTATGTCGCATCATTCCATTCTTGATAACCCCTTTTCTTTTCTTATAACATAAT
>JAAWNF010000032.1 GCA_022798795.1 Bacilli bacterium | reverse complement strand
GATAGATCCTTTCTATAAATGTGTTCTTTCAATTAACATTTTAAGGTATTTATCGCTTTTTGTATACACTATTGGTGTCACATCTATTGTAACGCTACATAATATTTTTCAGAATTTCATAGAAATCCTTTGTGAAGGACTCTTTTTGTGTTATGATTATAGTGGTGAAAGCATATGGGTATAGAAACATTAAATGAAAAGCAGAAAGAGGCAGTAATTACAACAGAAGGACCCCTTTTAGTATTAGCGGGAGCAGGCAGTGGGAAAACTAAGGTGTTAACAACTCGAGTTGCATATTTGGTACATAAAATGGGAGTAGCTCCTTATCATATATTAGCAATTACATTTACAAATAAAGCAGCGAAAGAAATGAGAGAAAGAGTCATTAATACACTAGGACCTGTTGCTTATCAAATTCAAATATCTACATTTCATTCCCTAGGATTATTAATTATGAGAGAAAATTATGAAAAATTAGGTTATGAATCAAATTTTACAATTATTGATAGTGATGATTCCCTTACTGTTATTAAAAAGATATTAAAAGATTTAAATCTAGATCCAAAAGAATATAATCCTCGAGCAATCAGAAGCAAAATTAGTGGAGCGAAGAACGAACTGATGACAGTTTCAGAATATGCTAAATTTACAAATACTGATTTTGAAGAAAAAGTTTTAGAAGTATACGACCGTTATCAGCAGAAACTTAAAATTAATAATTCACTTGATTTTGATGATTTATTGATGTTACCAATTGAATTATTTCGCAATTACCCAGATGTATTAAAAAAATATCAAGAACGGTTTCAATATATTCTAGTAGATGAATATCAGGATACAAATGAAGCACAATATATTTTAATTAAAATGCTAGGGGCAAAATATAAAAATGTTTGTGTTGTTGGAGATAATGACCAAAGTATTTATAGTTTTAGAGGAGCTAATTATAAAAATATTTTAAATTTTGAAAAGGATTATCCAGAAGCAACGGTTATTTTGTTAGAAGAAAATTACCGCTCTACAGGAAATATATTGAAAGCGGCCAATGATGTTATAAAAAATAATAAGGATAGAAAAGAAAAAAATTTGTGGACACAAAATGAGGAAGGAGTTAAAATTCATTATCATAGAAGCTTAGATGAAAAAGATGAAGCTTATTATGTAATGCGTGAAATAGAAAAACTAAGAAATAATGGCGTTTCAGAAAATGAAATTGCAGTTTTGTATAGAACAAATGCTCAGTCAAGAAATATAGAAGAATCTTTGTTAAGACAAGGAATTCCTTATAAAGTTGTTGGAAGTTTTTATTTTTATAACCGAAAAGAAATTAAAGATTTAATTTGCTATTTAAAACTATTATACAATCAACATGATGATATTAGTCTGCTTCGAGTAATCAATGTTCCAAAAAGAGGAATTGGATTAAAAACGTTAGAGGCATTGACTGAAAAAGCAGAAAAGGAGCATACTAGTCTATATCATGCAATAGAAACAGGAAAAGAATTACAATTTAAAAAGATAATA
Source organism: Bacilli bacterium (assembly GCA_022798795.1). Taxonomy (GTDB): domain Bacteria; phylum Bacillota_I; class Bacilli_A; order RF39; family UBA660; genus MGBC102946. Next base: position 13,523 of record JAAWNF010000032.1, on the reverse strand, counting down.
GAACGATTAATAGAAAAAAGTGAGAATTGTTCGTTAACAGAACTAGTAGAGTTGGTTTTAAATGAAACAGGAATGCGGAAAGACTTAATCAATGAAGATACAATTGAAGCAGAAGTAAGATTAGAGAATCTAGAAGAATTTAAATCAATTACAAAAGGATTTGAAGAAAGAAATGGAATTGTTTCATTAGAAGAATTTTTAATGGAAATTAGTTTGGTATCAGATATTGAAGAACACAAGGAAAATAATAATGTAGTAACTTTAATGACCGTTCATAGTGCGAAAGGATTGGAGTTTAATTATATATTTTTAATTGGAATGGAAGAATCTCTTTTTCCGCATAATAACTCTTTATTAGACCGATTTGGAATAGAGGAGGAAAGACGACTTTGTTATGTTGCTATCACACGGGCAAAAAAGGAACTTTATTTGATAAATGCGAAAAGGCGAACTTTGTATGGAATGGATAGTGTGAATCCGCCTAGTAGATTTATTGAAGAAATAGAAGAAGAATTGATTTTGAGAGATGAAGATATAACAGAAGTGAATACCACATATTCAACACTAGAAAATGCGGTAATTGATGAGAGCATTGAATATTGTGTGGGAGATAAAGTCCATCACAGTGTATTCGGGACTGGAGTAGTGTTAGGAATAGAAACTAAAATTCTTACTGTAGCGTTTCCACATCCTCATGGTATAAAGAAAGTATTAAAGGGACATAAAAGTTTAGAAAAGGTATAGGTGATTTTATGATATTAAATGTTTTAGATACTTTACAAGAATGGATAGAACCATTTCGTGATTTTATATTTAGACATCATGATAATCCTTTTTTTTGGGTGGCTATTATCTTAATTGCTTTGGCATTATTCTTTTTAGGATATTCTGCACTTCATAAGGATAATCAAATATGAGAAAAATAAGAAAAGCTATTATTCCTGTAGCAGGAATGGGTACAAAATTTTTACCAGCCACAAAAGCATTAGCCAAAGAAATGCTTCCAATTGTAGATAAACCAACAATAGAATATATTGTAGAGGAAGCAGTCAAGAGTGGAATAGAAGAGATTTTATTTATAACAAGTCCCTATAAAAAGAATATTGAAGACCATTTTGATAGAAGTTTTGAATTAGAAAAAAGATTAGAAAAAAGTAATAAATTGGAACAATTAGAGATGGTAAAAAGCATTCCAAAACTTGCTTCATTTTATTACTTACGTCAAGGGGAACCATTAGGAACTGGCCATGCAATTCGTTTGGCAAAAAATTTTATAGGTGGAGAGCCTTTTGCTATTTTATATGGAGATGATGTTGTAGTATCTGAAACTCCTTGTTTAAAGCAATTGATAGAGGTGTATGAAACATATGATTGTAATGTTTTGTGTGCAGAAGAATTAGAAGATTACTTGATTACGCAAAAAGGAATTATTGAATATGAAGATGTAAATAGTGGAAAAGTAAAAGGCTTAGTAGAAAAGCCAAAATTGGAAGAAGCACCAAGTAATCATGGAACATTAGGAAGATATATTTTAAAACCAGAAATATTTGAAGAGCTTGAAACAATAACTATGAAAAATGGAGAATATTTGTTAACAGATGCACTTCTCAGTTTGATGCAAAAGCAATCTTTTTATGCATGTAAATTGAATGGCACATATTATGATGTTGGTAATCAAATTGGTTACATCAAAGCAAATGTTGAATTTGCACTAGCAAGAAATGATTTATCAGATGCAATGCGCGAATATTTAAGAAATTTGAAAATATAAAAATAAAAACAGTCTTAACTTTGATATGATTCCTGTTTAGAATAGATATCAACTTAAAATAGACTGTTTTTTTATAGTTGTGATTTTTCTTTTTCTGACTTCATGTGTTCTCTAGCTCTTTGATTGCTAAGACCTAAAATATAATCAGTGGAAGTTCCATAAATTTGTGAAAGACGAATTAAAATTTCTGTAGGAATATCATTATCCCCTTTTTCATAATGAGAATAGCCTCGTTGCGAAATCCCTAACATAGAAGCCAATTCTGTTTGGGTAAAATCATGATCTTCTCTTAGGTCTTTAAGTCTTTTAAATTGCATAAATCTCACACCTTACTAATAAGACATTATTATTGTAGCGTATAATGAATTGTAACCTTTTGGTTTAGACCGAAATAGTCTCCTATATGCTTATTTTATATAAAAAACTGCAAAATTTATGCGTTAATGCTTATATTTTGTAAGATAAATTGTACTAAACCTAGTCATATTATTAATAATTATTTAAAATAAGTATAACATATTCTATTATAAATTTCTAATCTATGTTTATTATCAATTTACGAACTATAATATCTCATGATATAATAAATATGGTGATTAACATGATACAAGACCATATAGATGAGTTAATAGAATTATTAAACCGAGCAAGTTATGAATATCATACATTGGATAAGCCAACTATCACGGACCAAGAGTATGATAGCTATTTAAGAGAATTAATGAATTTAGAAGAAAAATACCCTGAATTTAAAAGACCAGACTCTCCAACTGTACGAGTTGGAGGTGAAGTCATTGAAGGGTTTAATAAAGTGATTCATGAAGTACCGATGTTGTCGCTTAGTAATGTATTTAATGAAAGTGAAATTATTGCATTTGATGAAAGAATAAAAAAGGAAATTTCAAATCCAAAATATATTTGTGAATTAAAAATTGATGGACTTTCCTTATCGCTATTATATAAAAAAGGAAAGTTAGTGCGTGGAGCTACAAGAGGAGATGGAGTAACTGGAGAAGATATTACTCATAATGTAAAGACCATCAAAAATATTCCATTATCACTTCCAGAACCTTTGGATATCGAAATACGTGGGGAAATCTATATGCCAAAAGCGTCCTTTTCGTCTTTGAATGAAGAAAGAAAAAGAAATGGTATGGATGTATTTGCTAACCCTAGAAACGCAGCAGCAGGAAGTGTAAGACAATTAGATTCGAAAATCGCGGCAAGTAGAAATTTATCCACTTTTCTCTACCATTTGCCAAATGCAGAACAATATGGGATGCATAGCCATTCTGAATCTTTAGAGTTCATGAAAAAACTAGGATTTACTGTAAATCCTAATATTAGAAAAGTAAATGGAATAGAAGAATTATTACTATATATTGATGAGTGGACAAAAAATAGAAAAAGTTTACCTTATGAAATTGATGGAATTGTAATTAAATTAGATGATTTAAATGCTCAAAAAAAATTGGGATTTACTGCCAAATATCCAAAATGGGCAACTGCTTATAAATTTCCTGCAATGGAAGTATACACAAAATTGCGCGATATTAAATTTAGTGTAGGAAGAACAGGACAAGTAACCCCAAATGCAATATTAGAGCCAGTAATACTAGCGGGCTCTACAATTTCAAAAACAACGTTACATAATGAAGAGTATGTTATGCTGCGAGATATTCGTATTGGAGATATAGTGTCTATCAAAAAAGCAGGAGATGTCATTCCAGAAGTTGTAAGGGTATTAGAAGAACGTAGAACAGGGAATGAAATTCCATTTGAAATGATAAAAAATTGTCCAATATGTGGTAGTACTCTTACAAAGAAAGAAACAGAGGCAGCGTATTATTGTAAAAATCCACATTGTGATGCCAAAAAAATAGAAGGATTAATTCATTATGCTAGTCGAGATGCTATGAATATTGAGGGTTTTGGAGATAATATTGTAGAAGATTTTTATAATATGGGATATTTAAAAAGTATTTCAGATTATTATTTATTATATCAATTTAAAGATGATTTAATGGAATTAGAAGGATTTGGAAATAAAAGCATTCAAAACCTTTTAGATAGCATTGAAGAAAGTAAGTCTAATTCCTTAGAACGACTTTTATTTGCGCTAGGTATTCGTTATGTTGGGAAAAAGACAGGGAAAATTTTAGCTGATTATTTTAAAACAATGGATAGATTAGAAGTAGCAAGTTATGAGGAATTGTTAGAAGTGCATGATATTGGTGAAACTATAGCAGAAAGTATTGTAAATTACTTTGCAGACCCACAAAACAAAGAACTTATTCATACGCTTAGAAAAATCGGTGTTAATATGTGTTATGAGGAAAAAGAAATTCATGAAAATAGCCAATTTGTCGGAAAAACATTTGTATTGACAGGAACTTTAGAAACGATAAAAAGAGAAGAAGCAAAAGAAAAGATAGAAGCACTAGGAGGAAAAACGTCAAGTACAGTGAGCTCTAAAACTGATGTAGTAGTAGTAGGTGTAAATCCTGGAAGTAAATTTGATAGAGCAAAAGAATTAGGACTTACAATATGGACAGAACAAGAATTCTTGGAAAATATGTAATATAATAGTGAGATAATGATATGGGCGAGAGTCTATATCTTTTTGTAAACTATAATGTCAACAGTATAAAATTTTACAAATTTTATATTAAAGTCATTCTGGAAGGGTGCTATAATCAAAGTAAGAGAGGTGAACCCAGATGCTAACATCTAGTGTTGGATACAGTATAAGAGAAGATAGCTACGAATCGGGAATTGAAAGTGCCAAGATGGCTCTAGAGAAAATAAAAACTCCAACAATTGCTTTTCTATATACCTCAACAAAGTATAATCAAAGAAAAGTGTTAGAAGGGGTAAATAGTATATTAGGAAATATTCCTATTATTGGGTGCAATTCGGATGGAGCTCTTATTGTTCCATCTAGGATTGTGAATGAATCGACTGGTTTCTCTGGAGTCATGTTATTAGAAGACCCTAATATGACAATTGGTTTGGCAATTAGTAGCCATTGTGGCAATGCACGACAACTTGGCCATACGCTTGCATTGGAAGCGATGGAAAATGCTGGAAAGGGAAGTGCGCCTGATTACATTTATATGATTGCAAGTAGTCCATATGAAGAGGAATACTTAAAAGGGATTGAAGATGTAGTTGGGAAAGTACCTTTATTCGGCGGAGGAATTGCAGATTATAGTAATTTAGGGAGTAACACATTATTTACACATGCTAGCGTGGTAGAATGTGGAGTAGCGGTAGCTTTCATTTATACCGATAAAAAAATTGTTACAGAATATACAGGTTCTTATCAGGAAACCGATAATTTAGGTATAGTTACCAAAATAGATGGTTCTAGAAATTTAGTGGAAATAGATGGTATTCCTTCACTTCAAAAATATGCAGATTGGATTGATGAGAATGCAGAAAATTTATTGGGAAGAAACTTGTCCTTTCATTCTGTATTAAAACCGTTAGGTATAAAAAATATCGAAGAAGATTTCGTAGCAATTCGTCAACCTGTATTTGGCAATACTGATTATTCAATGAATATCAGTCAAGATATAGCATTAAATACAACAGTAATATGTATGAAATCAACTCCAGGGGATTTAGTTGATTCTACAAAAACTGTGTTAGAACAAGTTCAAAAAAGACTGGAAAATAAAGCAGGAGCTTACCTCTTGATTCATAGTGGCAATCGAAAGAAAAAAGTAGAAACTCAATTAAATGAGATACATAGAAATTTAAAAGAGGCTGCAAATGGAGTGCCATTTATGACAATATTTACATTGGGAGAATATGGCTCAAATAGCCAAAGTGCCAATTCTTGTGGAGAATTAATGCTTTCGTTCACGGGATTTAGTAAAGAATAAAAAGGCTATCTAAAGGGAAGATAGTAATTCGTCTAATGTCGATTCAGTCTAAGAGAACCTAAACTGCAAAGGTTCTTTTATTTTTGTACAAATTTTAATGTTATGATATAATAAATATAGAAATGAAAGAGTGGTAGCATGAAGGCTAAGATAAAAAGAGGATGTTTGATTAGTTTTATATTGTTATTAATCGGAATAATATTATGGAGTGATAATTCATTTTTGTTTATTGGTTTGTCTATTGTTACCTTGGGAATTGTATTGTTATATATTATAAATGATGGGAGTAATCAAAAAAAATCGTAATAATTTTGATAAATTGAAAAAAAACTCTTGAAAAAGAGAGGATTTATGATATAATGGTAATGTTCTTAAATGAAATGCCTGAGTGGCGAAATTGGTAGACGCACAGGACTTAAAATCCTGCGGGAGTCAAATCCCGTGCCGGTTCAAGTCCGGCCTTAGGCACCAGATTGATAGAAAACTCGGATTTTTATAATTCGAGTTTTAATGTACTCAAAATTATAGTATAATCTTTATAGAAACTGAATTGATTTATAATTTAGTAAAACATACTTGTATATTGACGTTATCAATATACATATTTGCAATTAATAAGGAGCAAATCGTTATGGAAGTAAAAAATATTACAATTAGTGATATACAAGATATTGATACCCAATTTTCATTTTTTCATTATACAAATAAAAATAATATTGAAAGTATAGATAAAAATGGACTAATTTCTAAAATTGGTGATAGTGCAACAGGCATAGAAATAACTGAAAAAATATTTTTTGCTATTGGAATAAAGGGCGTATTTTCTATTTTTGATTCTTGGATAAGATGGTTAATTGCCAAAAGATTAACAGATTTACCAGGTAAAAGAGCAGATATACCTTTTTATCGCTTTTGTACTTTTGTGATGACATTACCAGTTTTATATCATTTTGTAGCAATCATTGTTAATTTAGTAGTTTGGTTAGAATTTAAATTTAAACCTTTTAAAATCAAATCTTTTAAAATTATGAAAGATATACTAGATAATAGTTGCTTTTTAATATTAGATTTAGAAGAAGAGGTCGACTTTTCATATAAAGATATTGACGAGGTAAAGAATCAAAAATTTAATAAAAAACTATTAAAAACGGTATACGCCAGACAAAATAAAATGAATAGTAAAAAAATGGACTATTGGAATATGCATACTTTTAGTAATATAACTATTCCTCCGAATAAAATAACATTAATTAAACTTAACGATTCTTATAATTGCTTAGATATTTTATTATGGATAGTAGAAAATACAAAATTAGATTTAAGAGTATTGTCTCCTTATTTATATGACTTTTTAGATTATTATAGACTATTGGAAAAATAATTATAAATATTATTATACTTCTCTTTCAGACACCTTAGATAGAAAAAGGTTATATATAATTGTTAGAACTTATGATATGATTGTTGTGTACTAAGAAACAAGAAAAAATGTAGTATGTTTATTTTTGCACTAGAGTACATACTTGGGATGAGGATAAAATTTCACGTAATCAAATTGATTGAGACTGTTTCTTTTGTAAAATGAAATAATGAATAAAATTGATTATAAAGAGTATATAATACTATTTCAAGGAGATGATGTCTTGTGTTAAGTATGAACAATATAAATGATAAATAGAAAATGATGGAATATTATAGAACAAGTGATATGTTAAATTTATTATATTTTTTCCCACAACTAAGTCCTATTAGAGATTTAACTATTGTAGAAAGCATGGAAGATTATCTAAACAATAAAGAATTACTAGATAGTTTTAATCAAAATAGAGTTGGTACTTTAAAAGGAAGAACTCCTATTTTAGGTATAGAAAATTCAGAAAAAAGCAACTATTTTTATGATACTTTGATAAAAGTAAAGAAAAAAGACCCATATGGAGTATTGGTCTTGTTTAATATAACTAGTGAGCCAACCAAAAGATACGAGAGATGGGGCGGAATATCGGTTGTACTTGAGATTAGGGAAAATTTTTTCCTAGGGAGTTGGTATCTGACCCCTAGAGTCACTAATATAAATAGTCCTTTATGGTTTTTTTGTTGAAACTAGGACTACTATTTTTGAGATTAGACTTATTTATGTAATTTAAAAATTTTGTTTTATATTTGTATTGATTCGCATATATTTTAAAGAAAAAGTAAAGAAAGAGGTTGACTTTATAAAAATATTTATGATATAATCAATTCGTTATCTAATGAAGAAAAGGTTTTATGGAGAAATACCCAAGTCTGGTTGAAGGGACCGGTCTTGAAAACCGGGAGGTCGGAAACGGCGCGGGGGTTCGAATCCCTCTTTCTCCGCCACTTATTTATTTAGATAAATGATATTTAATATCGCGGAGTGGAGCAGCCTGGTAGCTCGTTGGGCTCATAACCCAAAGGTCGTAAGTTCAAATCTTGCCTCCGCAACCATATTTTGGTCCCGTGGTGTAGCGGTTATCACGTCTGCCTGTCACGCAGAAGATCGCGAGTTCAATTCTCGTCGGGACCGCCATTTATTTATTGGCTCTGTAGCTCAGTCGGTAGAGCAAGGGACTGAAAATCCCTGTGTCGGTGGTTCGATTCCACTCGGAGCCACCATATAGATTAGGAAAAAACCTTGTAAAAGGTTTTTTTATTTACATAAAATATATTTGAGATAGTGAGAAAATATATAGCTTAGTAAAAGCTGTGTAAAAAAATTTTTTTAACTTAATTTTATAGTTTGGAGAACTTATTATAAATAATAAAAGTTAAAAATTAGAAGAATCCTTGGCGAGACTTAGAGCATCAACATATAATATTGATGGATTTTTGTTTTATTATGTTCACGTATATATCGCAAATAAAATATTGTAAAATTTGTGTAATATATATGATAAAAGCTAGAAAAAAATTTTTCTTTATAGTAATATATAATTGTAAATATAAAAGAAAATAGATATATAATATGTATGTTTAGGAGAAAGTAATATGAGAAGTTTTATTAAAAATAAAAATTTTTTTATCATTGGTAGTATATTCCTTTTTTTTGTTATAATCAATTTTTTTAATAGTGCAGAACATAGTTATGTGCTGACCAAAAAGAATCCGTTAATTGGTAGAGAAAATATTGAAAACCAAGTTATCTATTTATCTGATATTGCTTATAGTAAAGCACAAGTTGGATGGGGAACTTTAGGGTTAGATAAAACAAGCTCGAATACTTCATTGATTTTAAATATTGATGGTTCAGCTGTGGTGATTAAAAAAGGAATATTTGCACATGCAACATCTACGTTGGAATATGATATTAGTGATTATAAAGATTATGATTATTTTACTACCTATTATGGTTTAAATACTACAGCAGGAAATAATGGCAATGGTGTAAAATTTTATATATATACTTCTCAGGATGGAAAAACTTGGACACTACGTACAGAAGAAAATCCAACACCATTAAAGGGGATTAATAGTGCAGTTCATGTTAAAATTGACATTAGAGATGCTAATTATATCAGGCTTTATGCAAATGATAATGGTTCTAATGGAAACGACCATGCTGTGTGGGGCGATGCTAAGTTAATAAAAGAAGATTATAATGATAATGTTATGACAACGGTTGAAGAGTTCGATAAAATTATTAAGGAAAATTACAATTCTGGACCAGTAGAAGGCGATTTAAAGCTTGTTTTACTTCAAAGAACATTTATCAAGAGAGTAGGTCAATATCAACTACGTTCATTCTTAGAGGCTGATCCAAAAAATTATGAAACTTTAGAATGGTTTTTAAATAATGAGGAAGCACTTAGGCTATGGACAATAGGTGGAAGACCTAATGGAACATATGAAAGAGCATTACAAGTACTAAGTGATTTGTATCATACTTATAAAAGTGATTTGTCTAATGAAAATGTAACAAATTTGGGCACTGTTTATAAAGATTTATATTTAAGAATGATGTTATCTTTATCTTTGACACATTCTACAAATGTAGGATTATGGATTGGGGGAAATCAGTTATCTGATGCAGTAACACGTTACCAAATATATAAGCAAATGCATGCAAGTGGACAGTTAGATAATGCGATGTTTGAAAATTATACAATAGATGAAATGCGTGGGGTTATGATTACTAATATTGATGATGAAGAGATATTGTGGCTACATGATTATTCAAAGAAATTTTCAACTACTGCAGACCGATTTAATCCTTATAAATATATAAATTATACTTTAAGCTATAGTTATTATAGACCTCAATATTATAGTGCGGAAAATTATGAAAAATGGGATAACAAATATAATTTATCGAAATATAATATAACATACCAAGCAGGAAAACCAAAATTATGGATTGTATTTGAAGAAGGTGCTGTTTGTGGAGGGTTATCTAAAACTGCTGCAAATTTATATGGAGTATGGGGGTATTCTGCACGTGTAGTAGGGCAGCCAGGTCATGCAGCCTATGTGTATTTATATAATGCAGGAGGAGGAAAATATGCATGGCAATTAGCTAATAGTGCTGCTTCAACTGGATGGGCAAATACTGGAGGAAGCGGAATCAATGGTTGGGGAACGAAGTATGCCACTAATAGTGGTGGTATTCAATCTGGTTCCTATTTGTTACTTTCTCAAGAAGCCCAAAATGAATATGAAAAGTATGAAAAAGCAGAATTAATTTTATTGTTAGAAGATGTTTATAAAAATGATAAGAAAATGCTTGAACAAATTTATCGTGATGCATTAAAAGAAGAAATCATCAATTTAGATGCATGGATTGGTTTAGTAAACTTATATATCAGTGATAGTGAAAAAACGGAAGAAGATTTGATAGCTCTAGCAGAAGAAATAGCTGAAGTTTATACATATCACCCATTGCCAATGTATGATATGACACGAAGGATTGGCTCTAAGATTACTTCGCTAGGATATCGTAGTAGATTAATGATGTTACAAGATGAAACATTACGTAAAGCAACAAAAGCAACTTCTAAAAATACAATTTATTATAAAGAAGTACCAGTAATTGCTAATGCAATTTTAGGAGTGGTAGATTCTAGAATTGCGACTTTCTCATTTGATGGAAAGAATGCTGGAAAAATTATATTATCTACACAATTACAAAGTGCACAAGTTAGTTGGTCTTATAGTCTAGATGGTGGGAATACTTGGAAAGATTGTTTTGAACATTCAGCGCAGTTAACAAAAGAAGAGCTTGATAGTATTACTGCAGATAATGATATTAAAATACACATTACTGGATTGCCTATGATAGAAGCTAATATTTATACCATTGACATTAAAAAAGGAGTATTTCCAACAGGTAGTGTTTCTATAGATGATTTAGAAAATCGTATTAATGGAGTAACAGAACATATGGAATGGACATTGGACCCTAATGGTGAATGGAGTTCTTTTGCAGATACCAATCCTATTTTTAGAGGAGATGTTCGAGTTTATGTTAGGATGCTTGCTACAGGAATTTATACTATAAGTGAACCAGTATATTATACTTTTACTACAAATGTAACTTCTGAAACAAATCGATATATTCCGAGAAATAGTTTGAGTGTAATTTCTGTATCAGGTACAAGTGGTGGAAATAAAGATAATATTCTTGATGGAGATATCAATACATCATGGCATGGAACAAGTTATAATACTATGACAGGTCAAGTATATAAAGCTTCTTATGCTATCATAGAACTTGATAAGCCTAGATATATATCAGAGGTTGATTATGTGCCTGATGCGAAGGCTACTGGTATGGGAAACTATCCTACAGGGAAAGCTAAAAATTTAGAAATTTATACTAGTATGGATGGAGTTAATTGGGAACTTGCAGGAATGGGAAAAAATTTATCAAATAATAATACTTTGAAAAAAATAGCACTTGATGAACCAATGAAAGCAAAATATGTAAAGATTAATTGTCCATCAGTTTGGGAACAAGGACTTCAATACTATTTTTCAATAGCAGTTATAAATTTATATGAAAATCCATCTGCGAGTGAAGAGCCAACAGCAGAAATAAATTATAATATCATTAAAAAGACGAATAAAGATGTAGTGGCAGAATTAGTTGATGAAAATAGACCTATTACAGTGACAAACAATGGAGGTAAAACGAGTTATACATTTAAAGAAAATGGAGAATTTACATTTGAGTTTGTTGACAGAAATGGAAATAAAGGAACTGCAACAGCTATAGTAGATTGGATAGATAAAGAACCACCAAAAGCAATCACTCAATTTAGTACAACTAAATTGACAAATGAAAATGTAGTTGTCACAATATCATTTGACAAAGATAATATAACAATTTTATCAAATAATATTGAATTGGCAACAAATCCAGTTGATGGAAGTAAAACAATTACATTTTTAGAAAACGGGAGTGTTGAATTAAAGTTTCAGGATGAATTAGGAAATGTTGGAACAGAAATTATTACAGTAGATTGGATAGATGTAGAAGCTCCAACGGCAGAATTTGAGTTTAATACAACACATATAACAGAGAATGAAGTAATTGCAAAATTGAAACCAAGTGAAGAAGTAATTATTACAAATAATAATGGAAAAGATAGTTATACATTTAAAGAAAATGGGGAATTTACATTTGAATTTGTTGATAAAGCAGGAAATGTAGGGTCTGCAACAGTAACAGTAACTTGGATTACAAAAATGCCAAAATATGAAATTCAATATTCTACAACGAAGCTTACTAACAAGGATGTTAAAGTTGTATTAGAACTAGAACAAGGATATAGAATATCCAACAATAATGCAAGTAATACATATGTATTTATGGAAAATGGTATTTTTGATTTCCAATATATTGATGGAAAAGGAAACATCGGAGTCATTAAGACACAAGTAAATTGGATTGATAAAATTTCTCCAACAGCTGAATTAAAATATATAAAAAGAGGAAATAAAGTAATTGTTAATGTTGTAAATCCAAGTGAAGAAATAATTTTTAAAGAAGGAACAGGAACTTATGAATTTACAGAACTTGGAAATTATGAAATTCTTTTCTATGATAAAGCTGGAAATCAAGGGAAGTTAATTGCTGTGATTGATTCTTTAAAAGATGATAATGAAAATATACCAAATAATAAACCTAATATTAGTAATCCAGAGGCGCCAACTAATCCGAATATTCCTCCAGAAATTACAGATAAGCCAAATACTGACGAAAAGCCAGAAGAATCAACGAATACAGAATATAAAACATATACTTCAAAAAATGTAAACGTTGAAATACCGATAAATGAAGTGAAAGAAGAAGGAATTTTAAAAGTAGAATCTTTTGAGTTGCCAAAAGCGCTGAAAGGAAAATTTGGAAATGCAAGTGAGTACTATGATATATTCTTAATGAATGACAATTTAAAAAAAGTAGATATAAGTGCAACAAGCGAAATAAAAATAAATATAAAGATTAATGAGAATAAAGAGTTTATTGGAGTATTTGAATTATTAGATGACAATACAATAAAACAAGTAAACTATGTTAAAAATGGTCAAAATATTATATTAACAACCCATAACTTAGGAAAATATGTAGTGTCTTATGAAAAGGGAAAAACAGAAAATTCAGTGAATACTCTTCCAAATAATGAAAGTAAAAAAAATAATAATGCATTTATCATTATTATAGGCAGTATAACCATTGCTTTGTGTGCATCAATTTATATTTTAAGAAAAAAATAAAAATTATATTTTTTAAAAAAAACTATTTTTCTCTTTTAAACTATTAATGAGTAGAGCTCATTAATAGTTTTATTTTATTAAATATTATATAATGAAGTTTATGAAAATATCAAAAATGTCTTTTAAATATT
>JAAWNF010000031.1 GCA_022798795.1 Bacilli bacterium | reverse complement strand
TCAACTACTAACAAAAGTAGAAGGAACAATATGAGAATGATATTATTTAGAACCTTTATAATAAAAAGTCTTTTCTTCATACTCTCACGCCTCCCTTCAATTATAACAATAGAAGTTTGGCAAACACCCAACAAAAGTCTTGTATTCCAAATATATTTTACCACACTACATTATAATAGTAAATATTTCATTATTTAAAAACCAACTTTATTTTTTCTATTCTTACAACACCAGTTGTAGTAGTAACAGTAATTACTTTGATAGAACGTCTATTTGAAATAACGCATTAATTCTATATAAAAAAACTGTTGATAAATAAATTCTTTTACTTATTTTCAACAGTTTTATTTTTATACTTCTTGCATCACAATTAAAATCATTGGCTTGCATTCAGTTTGTTGGTAAAAATATTTTCCGACTTTATCACGTATTCCTGATTTAATTTTATTGAAATCTACATAATTTGGTTTAATATTTTCATTTACAATAGAAAGTGAAATACTTTCAGCTTCTTTAATTAAATCAATATTATCTTTTACATAAATAAATCCACGGGTTAAAATTTCTGGTCCTGCCAATACTTTTTTAGTTTCTTTATCCAAAGTTACTGTTACAATCACAATACCATTATCACTTAAAGCTTCACGGTCTTTTAATACAAGTTCTCCAATATCTCCTACTGTTTTTCCATCAATTAAAATGTCATCTACTTTTACAGACTCACATTTGTCTTCTAATTTTCCATCAATAAATGTAACAATTTGACCATTTAGTTTCAATAATATATTCTCTTCTGGCATTCCTAAAGAGGCAGCTTTATTGGCACTCTCTACTTGATGACGATATTCTCCAATAATTGGAAAATAGTATTTTGGACTCATTAAATCTAACATTAGCATCAAATCTTCACTAGAAGCGTGATGAGATAAATATTGTTTACTTGATAAAATGATTAGGTTTGCCCCTAGTCTAGCAATACTATCATGCATTGCAGTTGCACTTTTTTCCATTCCATCATAAACAGGAGTCGCAAAAACCACTGTATCATTATTATTAATTTTAATAAATTTATCATAACCTCTAATAATTCTTTTTAAATTAGAAAATGGCTTTTCTCTTTCATCAGAAATTAAAACGATAATTCCAGGGTCATTTACATGATGAATGTTTTCTAGTTTTGTTTTATCAAAGTTTAAATATCCCATTTCTAAAGCTTTTAATATGGTTGTTTCTAAACTTTTTCCTAGAATAACAACTTTTCTATTGGTCTTTAATACTTCTGTAAATAACTCTTGAATTCGATAAAATTGTGCTCCTGAAATATTGATTAAAATTCTTTCTTCATTCCGATAAATAATTTCTCTAAATAAACTAGCAGTCCTATGTTTTGGAGATGTAAAACCTGCCTTATCTGCATATAAAGATTCGCTCATTAAGCATAATACACCTTGTTTTCCAACATAAGCAAGTTTTCCAATATCTGTTTTATAAGCACCAACCATCGTTGGGTCAAATACAAAATTTCCAGTATAAAAAATAGCTCCGTCTGGTGTATAAATTACATATCCAACACTATCTGGAACAGAATGTGTTACACTGATTGGGAAAATAGAAACTTTTCCAAAATTAATTTTTCGATGAGCTTTAATTTCCTTTAATTGATTTGTTTTAATTCCATCTTCTAAAAGAGTCATTTTAAGTAGTTCCATTGTAAAAGTGGTTCCATAAATTGGGACCTCTGGAAAATCTCCTATCATATCTGGAATTGCACCCATCTGTTGGTCATGACCATGAGTAATAAAAAATCCTTTTATTCTCTCTTTATTTTCTTTTAGATAATCATAGTTAGGAATAATATAATCAACACCTAACATTTTATCATCTGCATATTTTAAACCCGCATCAAATACAAAAATATCTTTGTCAACTTCTACAACATACATATTTTTACCAACTTCATTTAGTCCACCAAGACTAAATATTCTTATTTTACTCATTTTTTACTCCTTTCTTTTTTACAAATAAAAATGACTAATTCATTATACCATAAAGGTTAAAATTAGTCTATTTATCTTTGCTCATATTTACTTAATGGTTTCCATAAAATTTTTACTTTTGCCAAATCACTATCTAAAGTTACTATTTGACCTCTTTCATCATACAAAGTTGCATAATCAATGCCTTGGGGCAAAACAGGATTTAATAGATAAAAATCTTCTACTTGACTACACTGAATTTTCCACCTTCTTTGTTTTAAATTAAACCGTAACAATTCTAGCCCTTTTAAATCTTTATTTGCATATAAATATTCCAACCAATTTTCAGTTTTAGAAAGACTATCAAAAAAATAGACAGCTTTTCTAATGTCACCAACTAGCTGACTTCTTGCTCCACATTTTGGTTTTAGCCCTTCTACTATAATATTCGGCATTGCTTCTTTTTCTGTCAAATGATATACATAATGGTCCTGATTCCAAATAAATTCATTAATGATAATCATAAAAGCACTTCCTTTTGTGCCCTATTATATCATAATGCTCTCCATTATTGGGATTTTTCTTACTTTAATAAAATTAGTACCAATCAATTCGTTGGTACTAATACCAGGTATTTCATATCCTATAAAATTCCTTTATAGTCCCTTTTTTATTTTCTAAAATTTTTCTCTCCCATTGCGGATTACAAGGAAACAATAATATGGTCTATCTTATAAGGAATTACTTTCTTTAATGAATCTAATGATAATTCTACTTGATAGCCTATCTTTCCACCACTAAAAATAATTGTTTCATGACTTAAAGCTGTACTATCAATGACTGTTTCAAACTGTTTTTTCATTCCAATCGGAGAACAACCTCCATGGATGTATCCTGTTAATCCTAATAAATCTTTTGATTTAACCATTTCAATACTTTTTTCTCCTACTGCTTTTGCTGCTTTTTTTAAATCTAACTCTTCTGCAACAGGTATCATAAAAACATAATTCTTTTTACTTTTTGATGTTGTTACAAGAGTTTTAAAAACATGTGCGACATCTTCATTTAAGACCTTTGCTACTTCTATTCCGCTAATTGCATCTGTCCCAACATAAGAATAATGCTTATATGGGATTTTCTTTTGGTCTAAAAGTCTCATAACATTAGTTTTCTCTTCCATTCTCTATACTTTCTAAAAATATTTTCTCTTTAAAGCTCCCTCTATTCTGAGCCTTTTCTTTTCTTACTTTTTCAACATCTTCAAAAGTCCATCCATGAATATCTAATAATGTATAAATTACTTCCATAACATCTGCGATTTCTTCTATATTTTGGTCACTCAAATATTCCTGAACTTCTTCTAACAATTTTTTATCTAATTCTTTTTTAAACTCTTCATCAGATAAAATTCTAGTAGTTGGTACTTTGCCTTGTTCTTTTATAATATTGGGAATCAAATCTCTTACTAATTTCTGCATATCTTTTCACTCTCCTAAAAAAATTGTATCATATTTTTATAAAACTATCTATGCTTTTTTATCCATGCCATAATAACACTTACAATATATTCTTGTTCTTCTTTTGTTAATTCTTTTCCCTTTTTTATTTTATGCCATTTTTCTAAGCAGCTTCTACAACAAGTTGCTGTTGCATGTTGAGCTAAAAAAACTGGATGACCTTTCATTGGTGTCTGTTTTCCATCATTTGGAATAAAAGAAGGTGTTAAACGGGTATGTATAAAATCATACGCATGCTTTTCTACGATATCCATTCCTTTTTCTTCTATATATAATTTTTCTTTTTGACTCAATGTGAATCTACTTCTAAATGTTGATTTTTGTAGTTGTCCTAATATCAATTCTATTTTATCCATTTCAAAAAAGAAAGAGGATTTCTTTCTTTTAAAGTAAGATTTTAGGAACGATATAAACAACTACAAAAAGGGTAACACAAATCGTTGGAACAAATACATACACAAGTTTATTTTTATCTATTTTGCTAATTTCATTGATGCCTTGTAATAAATAAACAAAATAAAATAAACTAGCGATAAATAAAATAAACATAGCAAGTTTCATAGAAAGAAATACGATAATGATAGAAATTGCAAGTGCTATCGTCATTATAATAGAACATATTCCAACCATAGATGTGATAACTTTAAGTTCTGCTTTGGCTTTGAGTAATGAACCTGCTAATATATAAATCATAAAAATTGTAACTACAAATCCTATTCCAATGAATAAAGTACCTAACAATAAAGTTTTTATGAATGGAATATCCCTACTGATAAAGAAACCATAACTAAATGCACTCGTCCCCTCTTTTAATAAACAATAAAAGAATAAGCCAAAAATAATAGAATTGAAAAGCATTGCTATAATACTAAATCCAACGTTTTTCTCTACTCCATATTTTTTTATAGTATCAATTGGGGCTTTTATTAGCCCTTTCATAATTTCTAAAAATAAATTTATATAACCTCTTGCAGCTTGTTTCGTTTGTGTTAATGTATCTTTGCTACTACAAGTACATTCTGTTCCTTCTTCTAATGGTTTTCCACACTTAATACAAAATTTTGCCATTTTTTTCACTCCTTTTAATATCTAGAAAAATAGTCTTCTAAATGGTTGGCATCTACAATATAATATGTTTTATTCTTCATATGATATGAAAGATTCATATACGTATAACTTTCTCTGCTTTTTACCTGTTCTTGTGAAGCACTATCTAAATATTTTATGCCATATTGATAATTTGCTTTAAAACGAAATTCCAAGTTTCCAAATTCATCTAAATTCACACTTGATAAAGTGATATTGGTAAATTCAATGGTTGTTAAAATATTATAAGATTGCTTTAATTTTTCTTTTAATGCATTATATTTTTTCTCAATTGTTTCCGTATTTCCTTTTTCTATACTAAGGTGTTCTAAATCATCAAAGCTCTTATCTTCAATTGCACCTTCATATAAAATGGTTAAGTCATTTTTAATAGACGTTTTTATTTTTTCTTGTTCTTCTTTCGTGATATCATTCAATGATACATTCACAGTGTAAGAACGTTTATAAATGCTTGGTGTTATTTCATCTTCTATTTGATATCCATTTTCTAGTTCAACAACTATTTTCGTAGATGCTCTAAATACTTGTTTTAAAATATAAATATCTGTTGTATCTGTAGAACTATTTTTATCTAAATAGTTCTCTTTTACCTCGATTCCAGCATAGGTTATTTTCGCATTCTTTGGGACAATGATTTTAAAATCTTCTACAATTTTATCATTTGTTTCGGAAGAAGAAATTCTCCAATCATCAAAAAATAACAACCATTTCTTTTTTTGTTTTATTAATGATATTCTCATTATTTTTTCTTCTTTACTATCCTTTTCTGTATAAACAATGGAAGCAGATGCTGTTAGCTTATTGTTCCCATATTCGATATCTGTAATATGATAGTTTATGATTTTATTTTCCTTTAGTATTTCTTGATATATTTCTTTTGAGATAAAAGTTTTATCTCCTTTTATTTCTAAATAAGAATATAGTTTATTGATATCTCCATTTACCAATGCTTCCATATAACGTTCTGTCACCTTTTTAGGAGATAGCATATAAGATAAAAAGATAAAGCTGAAACTAAAAAAAAGGATAATTATTGTAATGATTCCCATGATAGATTTTGTTTTCTTTGATAACTGTTTCCTTTCTTGGAATTCTTTTTTCTTTTCTTTTAATTTCTTTCCACATTCTTCACAAAATAATGCTTCTTTTTTATTTTTTGTTCCACATTCTTTACAATACATATTACACCTCACTATTTTAAATTTACAAGGAAAGGTATTTTTTGTCAAGTATATCTATCATTGTTTCATGATAATTTCACGAAAAAAGAACTTTATCAAAAAGCTCTAAAATTACAGTTATTAAAATTGTTGTTCTATCGTTCCTTTTCCCATGATATCGTTTTTAATTCTAACATAATCCGTTGCATAAATTCTATTATCATTATTAATGTCAGCAGCTAATAAATAAGCTCCATTTAAGGTTGTTTTTCCCATGATGTGATTTTTAATTTTGACATAATCCGTTGCATAAATTAGTCCATCACCGTTTACATCTCCTTTAACCACAACTGTATAATGATATTCTTGGTTATTAAAACGAAGTGTAAATTTCATATTGGTTGCAATGGTTCCATTTGTAATTTCTACTCCATTCGCATTTTTGAAACTGGATAATGTTACTTTGGTGTTGCTAGAAAGTTTATTTCTTATATTGGCAATATTACTTCCTATTTGAAATCCTGTTACATAGTTTTCTTTTTTTGTTAAACCAAAAGAGTTTAAAACTTCATTTTCATTCAATTTCTTAGCTACGATTACAGTCACAATGCATTCTGCTTTTTTTCCATTTACAGTAGTGGCCGTTATGGTGGCTGTTCCACTCTTTATAGCCATCAAATTTCCAAATTCATCTACGGAAACAATATTGGTATCACTGGATTTCCAGTCCATAGAATTTGACATGGTATGATTGGTTGGTTTTATTATAACGTTTAGTTTAACTCGCTCATTTTCTTCTAATTCTAGTTTACTTTTATCCAAAGTGATTTCCGTTATTTCTATGTCTGGTAAAGTACTATCTACAACACTTACTTCTGTTATGATTTCAATTTTTCTACTTCCAATAGAAAATATCAAGTAAAGTTTTGTATTTCCAGCTTGTAATCCTTTTAGTTGTCCAGTTTGATATTCGGCTATTTCTGGTTGTTCTATTTTGCTTTCATAAGTTGTTGGTAGTGTGACTGAATAGGAAATGGTTTCATTTTTCTTAACACTTACTTGTTCTAAAACAACTATTTTTGTAATTCCTTTTCCCAAATCTTGTTCTGGAAGAATTGTTAAATTGTGAAGAAATCCAGCATAACCTCCTACTGCTGAAAGATTGCTTTTATAATATACGTTTTCTGGAACTTTATAAGGGGATTCTGTTATACTTTGTATGCCAATAAACCCTCCTATATTCTTATCTCCACTCACAATACTTTCGGAATAGCTATTTTTTATCATTGCATTAGAATTAATTCCAATAAATCCTCCTACATTTTTAGGGGCGCTTACATTTGCTGAAGCGGAACAGTCTTCAATGCTACTAATAGAAAAAGTGTTTCCAGCAAATCCCCCCGTAGAAGCTAATTCATTAATTGAGGTAATATTTGTAATGGTTCCTGATAGGACATGAACGTTTTTTATTTTTCCGTTTGTAATAACCGATGAAAATCCTCCAATAGAATCTCCTGTTCCTGTACTTTTTATATTTTCAATATATAGATTTTGTACAGTCGCACGAGCATTATATTCTCCAATATTATAAAAAACTCCAGAATTTTTAGAAGAAATATTAGATAATGTATGTCCATTTCCTTCTAAAGTGCCATAAAATTCCATACTCGGATAATTATTGACATCTTTAAAATCCAAATCTGCTGTTAGTTGATAATATTTTCCTTTTGAATCCAATTGCATTAAATATAAAAATGTATTAACATCACCAATCAGATAAGGAGATGTTTCGGTTCCATCTCCACCGATATTTGGGAAAGTTACATTGAATGTTATAGTGTCTGATGTTTGACTTATTACTTCTATGATAATGCCAGAATTGTTTCCATTAGAGTAATAGATTGTTTCTGCATCAAAATCATGATTGTCTACATCGATATTCTTACCAAGTTTTGGACGATTTAAGTTTAGAGTTGCTTGTGAGATAGTTCCATTCCCATCTCCTAGTCCAGTCTCGTTTGGTCTAAACACAAAAATGTGGTCTAATTCTCCATGGTCTCCGCCCTCTTTATTTCCTGAATATTTATTTTTTTCATTGACACGATATACGATAATTCCGCTTTCATCTACAGAATAGGCTTCATAGGTATCTTTTTTATCATGATATTCAATAACAAAGTATTCTTCTCCATCACTTGATAATTGTACTTTTACTGCTCTTTTTTCATTGGCATCCGTAAAATTTGGTTTTGATAGTGTAATATTTGTTGTAGTTTTATCGATGACTGGTAACGGTTGGTGCCAATTGGTTGCTTGGTTATATTCACTGATAAAATAAGTCAAAAAGTTTTGTGGATTAGAACCGATTGTTGAACCCATGATATCAAAGAAACCGACTGGATTTCCTTTGGATGGAGCAAAACGATATAAATCAACATATCCTAAAGTATGTCCAAATTCATGAATGATTGTTCCATAAGTTCCTCTATTTAGTGAAAATAATCCAGCTGCATCCGAGTAATCATAGGCATAAAGTAAGTTATAAGAGACAACCCTTTTTCCTAATATGGTTGCACTTATGCCATAGTTATCCATTTTATGAGACCATAGTAAATCTCCCCAACCGACTGGATTATCTAGTACGCCTTTTCCTTCTACAAAAAATGATATAGCATCTACAATTCCATCATTTCCAGTATCAATATCAGTCGCTTTTATTCCTGCTTGTTCAATTTGACTAGATACATAGGATGTTGCATTATTGATAAGTTCTGTTTCTCTTTGCAAGGATTCATTGGTGTCTTTATATCCAATTGGATTTGAATCACTATATTTTTGATAGTATGCCATTGGACGAGAGTCTACATAAGAAACTACTTTTCCATTTTGTTTTGGAAAAAATTCTGTTGTAATGGATAGTTTTCCATAACTTTCTCTTTCATAGTATTTTTTAAATGATGGAACTTTCACTTTTCCTGTTACGGTATCCATTGTAAACAGTTCATCACTATTCATTATGATTTCTGCATTCGAAACGCTTTCCTCATCATCCAAGTGATTTGGATAGGTAGCGCTATCACTAAATTCGATAAATACAGCAATATATTTGAGTGATTTTTTGGTGTCGTTAAAAACAATTTGTGAACGCTTTAATGGTTCTACTCCATATAATTCATTATAATTTGAATATACTTTACCATTTTGGGTGATTTGAACAGGCTCCTTATTTGATAAGTTTTCAATTTGAAGAAGAAGTGCGAAAAAGAGGATAAAGATACTAGCAAAATTAATGTTTTTTCTCATCTTTTTTACCTCTTCTTTTTATTAATAAGAATATAATTCCACCTAAACTAGCAATAAAGCAACCGATTAATCCATAAATAATCCAATCTTTTTGTTCTATTTCTTTTCTTAAGTTTTGATATTCTTTTTCTGTTATGGATAAGAAGTTGGAATATAATTGAAAAGTTTGTTCTGTATCTTCATATAAGTATTCTACTTTTTTTCCTTCATGATTGAAAACAGGAATTAAGAAATAATGCGCAAATTCTTTTTCAAATTGATATCCTTCTACTTCTATATTATTGATATTGACTTTTGTTTTTTTAAATCCTTTTTTTTCTTGTTCTAAATCATACAAATAAAATGTTTTGTTTTGAATGGTAATTGGAAGTATTTTACTTGTACATTCATTTAATTCTTCATCAAATAGATAAAATCCTTTTTCTTTTTTAGAATTGATACCATAAATGAAAGTGAGACTTCCATTTGAGAAAACAGAAAATGTATGTTCATTAATTGTGTGTTGTTTTGTTTCAAACCCTGTTGGAATGGTTACTCCTTTTAAGTTCTTTACAATCCCAATATCTTCTTTTTTATAAGAAAGGTAAACATCAGGTTCTTCTTCTACATACACAAAAATAGTATATTCTTTTACACTTCCATTTTCGGCTGTTACAGTTAATTTAATCGCATTATCGCCTGGATTTAAACTCACTTCTCCTGTTCCTGTAACACTTGCTTTTCCGTCTGCTGGTTTCGCATCTACTACTATAGATTTTTGATTGGTTGGCAAGTCTACATGATACTCTACTGTATTGGCATCAAAATTAGGGCTCAAGCTTCCTGAGTTAATTGTTAAAGATGCTAACAAGTTATTGGTTGAACGTGTATCTACTGGTGGTTTCGTTGTCGTATTACCAGAAGATGTACTTCCTGATGAAATTGCTACATTGATACTTCTAGTACCTGGTGCATATTCGTTTGCATCTGCATCTGAAAATCCGGCTGCTGGTGTTGCTACAATGGTAACGGTTCCACTACTTCCTGCACGAACAGTTACAGTTTGATAGTTTTGTTCTACCCAAACACTCGAAGTTGATAAGGTCCCTCCACTAATACTTAAGTTTACTCTTCCAATACAGTCTCCTCCTACAGAGATTGTAAAAGTTCCATTTGGAGTTACTCTTGTTTTAGATGCACTCATTCCAAAGGATGCTGCTTCTACATTTGTAATTCCAAACAGCATGAGGAGTCCAAATATTATCCATAATCGACATTTTTTCATAAATTACCTCTTTCTTTTTATTACCACTATCATACCATAGATTAGAAAATTTCCAAACCTATTTTTGTTGGTATTATTTTCTATATATTATAGATAAAAAAAGCGATATATTGCTTTAATATATTCGCTTTATGAAACATTTAAAATCTTTTTATTTTTTTACAAACTGTTTTGGTGCATTTCTTCTTTTTAATATTTCTTCTACTAGTTTATGACTTACTTCTAATCCTGAACTACAAATTGGATTAAATTCTATCATATCAATGACTTCTTTTCCGTCCATCAAAACCTGTCCTATATCTAGCACATAACTACTAGGAAATTCTGGGACTTTTGAAATTCTCTTTATTTGAAGTTCTGCAAAAGCAGTTACTGCTTCTGGAACTTGCGTTTCATAATCTACATATGACCTAGAAATGCTAAGAAGGCTGTCATTTACTACAAAGACACGATATTCTTTACAGCTCATATCATTTTCTGGGTCTGAAATAGGTTTAAAAGCTTCTGATAAAAAAATTGTATCATCCTTTTTTAAGTCAAATAAGGGAGGTTTTGTAAAAAAGAAATCTTCTCCTTCTATATTTACGGTTCCAAAGGCAGTTAAAATATGACGAATTCTACTTTTTATAGCCGTTTTTAAAAATATTCTTTGGAACATTGTTCTATAACTTTCTGCGTTTTCTATAAATTCTTTATAAGTTGTAACTACCAACTTTCTATGTACTGGTTTTATAAAATTAGGCCAATAAATGATTTTATCATAATCTTCCATGGTCTCAATTGGAATTCCTCCTTGCTCTAAAATATTTGATATTAGTTCTTTTTCGTATGCAATATGACTTCTTGGAAAAATTATTTTGCCACTAATATCAAATTTTTCCCCTAATTTATAAAACTTTTTCGTTGTTCTATCAAAAACGATACTCATATTATTTTGTTCTGCTGTTTCTCTTAATTCTCTATCTTTCGTTTTTATCCAAATCGTATTTTCATCATCACCATCATGAATGATATCATCTGTTCCATCTATACTTGGAACACTAAAACATAAATATTCAATATCCATAAAATCATCTCCTAAACAAATTGTTGTTTTTCTATATTATTTTACAACTCTAACTGTATATCCTCTTTGCTCAAATTGGTCTATAATTCCACCTTTTCCAATAATATGAGCAAGACCGACTGTACAAAAAACGTTTTTTCCTTCTTGAAAATTTTTTTCTAATAAATCTGTCATATTATTGTTTCTAATTGTAATTAATTTCTCATTATATTCTATTTCATATTGATTGGGTTCCTCTTCACTTTGGAATACCAATTTTTCTAATTCTTCTTTGTCTCCTTTTTTATAAAGTTCATACAATTCTTTTAAATTCTCTTTTGAATTTTCATGTTCTTCTATACTTTGCTTCAATAAATATATTTGTGTTTCTTCATCAAATCCTAATAATACATTATATTGATATTCAGCTGATTCCAATTCTAATATCTTTTTTCCATCTTCTTTAGCAAGTTCTAACATATATGTATCTATTCCATACGCTGAACTTAAATTAACTTCTTCTATTGCAGCCGTTTCTATTAAAGTCTGCCACATGATTGGACTATAACTATCATACATCGGACTATAAATACCTAAATTTTCTAAAATGGATACTCCACTATGATATGTTTTTTCATCCACATAATCAGTAATTTTTTTCCCATCTGGAATGATAAATTTGGATAATAGTTCCATTTGATTTGCGATATCACTAGAATATTCTACCAAGTCAAATTCTACTGCTAGAATATCACTTTCTTTATAAGCATTGATAATATAATTTGGAAGTGGATACATCGTTTTTTCTCCAGCATGAATAGAACCAAATAAATATAGTTTATTATCCATTCCCTCTTTTGTAACTTCTAGTAAAAGTGGCGTAGATGTACTTTCTGGTGCCCGTTCTGCTTCTTTTTTGGTACATCCTATTAATATAATACTAATACAAAGTAATAATATCAAACACTTTAATTTTTTCATTCTATCAACTCCTTATTTTTTAATTGATTGACCATTAAATTTAAGTTCTAGCTGTTTTAGTTCTGCTTCTTTTATCAATTTGGGATTGTAATCCACTTTCATCATTATCTGTTCTTTGTGGCAATTATTTTCATCAAAATCACTAGTGACTTTTTCTATTCCATCCATGTCTAATAAATCCTCCATCATTCCCCAAAAGCAAAATTCACAACACAAATCGGTTATCACCATATCATATCTACTCGTTTTCATTTTTGGATATTTATGAAAAGAGATGATTGTTGGAAGTTTCAATATTCCTAAAAAAAACAAAATTTCCAATTTCAACACTTTCATTTTCATTATATTAGAATTATATTTTACATCAATTATAAAATTCCTAGAATCAGAAATAGATACCTCTAAAATTCCGGGTAATGATAATAAATATTCCTCTAATCCATCATACATCCAACAATCTATTTCTATCATAAATCTATCCATATATGCACCCTATTTTTAAACAAATTATTTCATATAAGTATTATATCACAAATGGAAATAAATAAAAATGTATCTCTAAATTGACTTTCTGATATGTGAATGCTAGAATAGAAAACCAACGAAGGAGGAAAAATTTATGTCCAAGCAAGTATGTGGTCCTTTGCATTCTGAAATTGCTTTAGAAGAAAAGTTATTATATTACCGAAAAAGGTTTTATTCTGATTCAAAAAGTTTTCACAGTTTTGATGATTTGGCACCTGATTTTAATAAAAAATCTGATTCTATTATAAATGCTCGTTTTTCAGATGAACAATTTCCTCAAAAAAATTGGAAAAAATATTTGTCTATATTAACATATTTAATGAATTCAAAAGAAAATAAGGACTTTGCTTCTTTTGATGAAAAAATAGCTTTTTTAATTCAAGCAATTGACCCAGAACTATCTATTTATTTCTACTTTCTAGGATGTGGATATTCTGCAAGTGCTTCTAAGGAGAGTAGCCGTCCAATAGAAAAAGGACTGATTGATTTTATTCAATCTACTGTAGGCTGCTTCGATGCCCAGTTTTTAAAATATGAAGAAATTTATTTTCGGAAAGTTTTAAAACCGAAACATATTATTTCTCATATCCATAGTGATTTCAGCAGTCATTTTTTTGAAAATTGTCAATCGATTCATTCTTTTGAAGAAATTCGACAAATTGAGTTTCAATTACTTTCTAAAAAAGCAGATTATTATCGTATCAATTGTGAAACTCCTCATAGCATTAATACTCTTTGCTTTAATATGAATAATCCAAATAGTATTCTTGAACTCTGGAATATTCCTTATAAAATCATTTTCTTTATTTTGGTGATTGACCCTAGTTTAGAGGCTTTAAGAATTTATGCAGAAGAGTCTCAGATTTCTGGTGTACAAAAAAGAATGATGGAAGAATTTGGATTTTACCACGAGGACTTTATTCGATTAGAAGAAATGTACAGAAGAAAATTCTTTCCTGAAATGAAAATTAGTGAATGGGAATTATAAGAAACTACAATTCGTAGTTTTTTATATACCAATATTGGTGCCTATTGTTTTTTCATTTTGTGCTATAATAAAAAAAGGAAGTGAAAATATGACTCACTATATTGATAATTTATATGAAGAAACAACACCCCTTGTATTTTCTGATGGTACGAATATTTATAATGATTTAAAAAAGGAGTATGTTACTCATAACAAAGGATATTTTATATATGGTCCTTCTGGAGTTGGTAAAACTTATTTTGTCAATCATCAAAAAGAAAAAAATTGGATTGATGGAGATTTATTATGGTCTCTAACTAAGGCTTTTCCTGCTGGGGATTGGTGGAATTGGTCGGGAGAAGAAATAGATACAATTGAAAGAAGAGCTGATGTGATTACAGAGCAAGCGAAAAAATTAGGATTTTGGATTATTGGTGCAAGTTCTGTAAATATGGTTCCAGATGCTATTGTAATACCTGATTTTGATACACATTTAAGTTATATCAAATATAGAGAAAATAATTGTTATGATGGCGGGATAAAAAGTGACGATTTAAATAAAATAAAAAGAAACCGAGAACATTTTTATAGGTTTCATAAATCGGATAATGTACCAATTTTTAAAAGTGTCGATGAGGCTGTTTTATTTCTCCAAAATCAAACGGATAACGAGCTCCATTCACATTAGCAATGACTCCATTTAATTCATCAATCACAAGTGAGATTCCACCACAATAATCTACTTTTAGCCAAAATGATTTTTCTAAGTGTAAAATTCTTTGTTTTACCACAGGACTAATCAAATCATAATGTGTTCCATTCCAAATAACCAATCTGCTATTTGGATATTTTTTGTGAAAATAAGAGGCATATCTTTGCAATATCTGAATATAACAAACTGCTCTTTCTACAATTTGTTCTGGTCCCTCTGCTCCCAATTCCTCTCTTTTTTCTTTTGATAAATCTTCTTCGAAGTCTGTCCAAAAATCAACATTGATTCCATTATATTTTTTGCTTAAAAAGTCATAATATCCAGTCCTGTCTGTAAACATCTTTGGCTCTACTAATTGTCTGCTTTCGTGAATTTGCCCATTATAATTAGAATCTTCATTTAGATTTATAATATGACTAGTAGAAATATGATGTTCTTTTAAAAACTGTTTTATAGATTCCATCGCGATATTGGTAGTTTCAATACACCTTTTAAAATCATTATCTGAAACAGTATTGCTAGAAGTAAACAAAAAATATGTATTTTGTAAATCTTCTGTACTAAATGAATTTTTTAAATCTGCAATAAAAGATTGCATAATTGATTTTTGGTCTTCTACTGATTCAGGATGTAATTTTCCATTTTTTCTATCATAATTACAGTGTCTTTGAAAAATCAATTGTGTTTGATTTTTATCTATCATTGGAACAATAGAAGTGGAATCAACCGTTATACTTACTTCCTTATCTGACATATTGCTCTCCTTTCAAAAAATATAAAATGAATTATTTCTATTAATAGAGTAACAAAATATTCTTTTATTTGCAATATTCCCTTTTATGATTTCTTCCAAAAGTCACAAATCTTAGAAGCAAGTTCTATAGGCGCATCTATATTTACTTCATGTGAGGAATTTTCTATCACTTCAAATTTGCTATTCGTTATGTTTTGATTTAATAATTCTGCACTTTTCAAATTTACTTTATCTTTCTTTCCACATAAAATGAGTGTTGGACAAGTTATTTTTTCTAAATGTTGAGCAATATCAAGATTTTTCATAGAATATATTAAAGTAATAAATTGTTTTTTTGATAATCCTAATTTTATAAATGTTTTGTTTGGCATCATATGAAATATTAAATCTTGTATGTGAAAAAGGATTTTAGGAATTTTATAAGGGGTTCCTATTAAAATCATTGAATTGACTTTATCTGGATATTGCTTTGCAAAGGAAAGCGCTAATATTCCTCCTAATGAAAGACCACATAGATTTAATTTTTCATTTTGACTATTACAATATTCAGAAAAGCTTTGGTACAAATTTTGATAAGTAAGTTCATCTATGTGAAATAAATTGGGAGTCTCTACTATCATGTCATTCTCATTTAAAAATTTTTTTGTTTGATTCCAACTTTTACTCGTTTGTCCCAAACCATGAATCAATATATTTTTCATATTAATGTGATTCCTTATTTTTTATTTTATAGATACAAATTCCAATAGCGCTTATGACCATAAGAATTCCACTTATGATATTGGAAATATTACTATCTTGATTCTTTATATTCAAGACTATTTCACAAAATGGATTTGTAAATATTGTTACAATTGCAAATAGTATCAAGCTAATAGAAATTTTATACTGAATATGGATATTTGTAAAAATCCACATGAGTATTCCAATCCAAAAGAAGAAAAAAACAAATGTAGCAATTTTAAAACTATTGAAAAGCCATGTTCCATCATTATAAGCATGAATTGAGACAAGCAATAAATATACAAGTATTGTAAAAATGATAGAGGCTTTAAACCATCTATATTTATTCTTTTTCAATAAGTATGGAAGTGTTGTTATGGTAAAAGAAATGAATATTCCAACTAGTACAATAAAAAACCAAGATAAGGTATGGTCTATTACCAAATTGCAAATAAGACAAGTAATTAGTCCAATCAAATAACCAATGTTTAAAGTATAATAAAAGCCTTTTTTTAACATCCTATAATTTCTTATTTCTTGTTTTTCTTTATTTTCTACTTCGTCATCTCAAGCAATAAAAAATTCATGTTCTGAAATGTTTAATTCTTTACAAAGATTGGTAATCACAGTGATGTCAGGATAGGTAATTCCTCTCTCCCACTTCGAAATCGTAGTAGGAATTACATATAATTTGCTTGCTAATTCTTCTTGTGTTAATCCAAGCTCTTTTCTTTTTTCGGCAATATATTTTCCAAAATTTTTTTTATCTTTCATCAAATAATTCTCCTTTCAAAAATTATTTTATTCTTTAT